>JAQBOS010000269.1 GCA_028287925.1 Mucilaginibacter sp.
AAGTGCGAAAAAATAATCAAAAAAGGTTGATGCGGTGATTTTGCGAAACACAAAAACAGCCTATAAATTAGGCTGTTTTTGGCTCGTTGTGTAACCCCAAAAGTACAGATATCGAACTCTTTTATTGAGGAGTGCAGGAAAATTGCAGATTGAAAGAGAAAAAATAAAAGTAGTTCTATGGTGATGCAGATAGAATCTTTATTTGATGAGTTTCTTCAAATCGGCAGTCGTAACGATTATATCTGCTCCTTTTTTAGCTAAACCTTTGGAGAGTATTTTATCGCCTGTCCATAATTTGGCATTAAGTTCAATCCCGAGCGCTATAAATGGAGTATCGTCTTCATCAATATCTTTGGTCAAGGCAAAAGCTTGAACCCAGGATTGCTTACTGATTGACTCTTCTGAAACAAAATTTATAGTTGATAAAACCAATTTTTCGATATCAGATAATGTTTTTGAGTCAAGCTTGGTGTAAGTTGCTATTTTCGGGCCGTATCTTTTTAATTCTTCCTTAAGTAGCTCGGGTGCAAAGAATGTAAACTCATCCTGTATATTCATCAAAATTTCCCCAATAGCAGAATGGGGATTTAACAGCGTACTAAATACAATGTTAGTATCAACTATTAAATTCACTTGATAAATTTCGCTTTATTTTCGGCCCACCAGCGCTTTTTAGATTCATTTGCCAATTTATTGGCTTGCTCCTCTGTGCCCTCGCTTTTTCTGATGGCTTCCTTATATTTAAGGTAGTTGACAATTCGTTGAAACCCGGTTGTGTCAATATCGGCAGGTAAGCGGAATATAATTTCGTTATTTGTTTTCTCAATCACCATATAACAAAAATACTAAAATTATTATAAAACATTTAGCTTTGAAGCTTTATGAGCAAAGGCGATCAGAAAAGTACCAATAAAGCAAGTAATAAACCCATCGCCGGTCCGAAGGATCCCTTACGGAGCGGCGCAAAGCCTGCGGGTAAAGCAAAAGCTCCAAGTACGCAGGCAGCTACTGCTGATCAGCCTGAGACAAGCAGGCCGAAGACAAAAAACGTGTCGAAAACTGGAAGGCCGGGACCGAAAGCAGTTCCCCGTACAATTAATTCCAATCCCGATAGCAATAGGGACGAAAATCTAACATCCGAAATCACCAATATGGAAGTACATCATCACCCCCAGCTTGAACACAAGCCTAAGCCCTTCAAAGAGTACCTGTTGGAAGGTTTTATGATATTTATTGCCGTAATGATGGGTTTTATAGCTGAAAATATCAGGGAGACTATTGGTAACAACGAACATGTACGGCAACTGACATCGCAACTGGCAAGGGACCTGAGAGCGGATACCGCGCAATTAAACGTAATCTACCGGGCCGAAAAGAAAATAGAAAGATACAATGACACTTTGTTAAATCTTTTGCAGCAGCCTTTACAAAAAGCAGACACGCGGAAGATTCAAAAGCAGGTTGCCAACTCCCATAGCATGTGGCTTTTTCATCCATCATCGGGGGCCATGGCTGCCATTAAGAATGAACTGCATTTGAAACAATTCAGCAATTCGGAAATAATAAGCTACTTCGTCGGGTACGAAAGAGACACTGAGCTTTTGCATACGGACCAGGATATTAACCTGCAGTACCAGCGAACCTATCTTGATCCGTTTATAACCCTGCATTTTATACCGGCAAACATGGTAGCTGCATTCGCAGATCATTCCGTACCGACCGGGCAAATGCGAAACCTTACCCAGGGCGATCTTGATCAATTAGCTGCGGATATGGTATTGATAAGAATTGTAACCCATGAAATGATAAGGGACAATGTTCAGGCGAAGACGGATGCAGTGGAGATGCTGCGTTACATAACCAGGCAATATCACCTTGAATACGAATTAAAGAAAGGAAAGCCGGCAGGTGGAAAACAAAGTTGAGGAAGTTTTTAGTTTTACTCTAAAAAGAACCCTGCTTAAGTCACGTTCTCCTTATATATCTCTTCGAAGTGTTTATTTTTTTGCTTTTGGTACATTCCTGAGAAGCGTTTATCTATAGGTGTTAACAGCTGGATGCACAGTTGTTTATCATTGTCAGTAAGATCGTGAACCATCATTTGTGCTACTTTTAACACCAGGTCTTTTGCTTTCTGGAGAATTTCTATTCCTTTTGGTGTTACTTCGAGCCTTTTAACCCTTTTATCTTCCTTGTCATCGTATTCGGTAACAAGACCTCTCTTTTTCATCCTGATCAGCATGTTTGTGCCACTTGACAGTTCGATGATGTTGTTGTAAATGGCTGTCGATTTAATAGGGTTTCCCATGTTATAAATGGTGACCAGGATCCCAAATTCTTCGATCTGATCCAGCCCTGACCCTTCAAGAGCCTTATTTGAATAAGCGATATGAAATTTGCCAATTCTTCGGAGCAGTATTACAAGCCTGCCGTTAATGTCGGGTATAAGTTTGCCTTCCGGTTCTGCCTGGTTTTTATGTTTAGCGGGTATGGCCAGGCTGTGACGGAAAAAGTCTTCTAACGAGCAATCCGGATATTGTTCTTCGAAAGCTCCCCATTGTTTAACCAACTCTACAGTTTTGTTCATTTGATTGCTGCCATTTGGGAGTAAATTTAAATAAAAAGTGGATAATCTGTTTTTTATCGCCAAATGGTATGAATTGATATTATAAATATTGCCTGCTCGGTTTGCGTCACGCAAACACACATATTTTAATTTGTAATATTTTCTTTACACTAAGTGTGCTATATTGCGGCATATTTCACCGGAAGCTCCCTGATAATTATTAAGAAATACACTGAACTGTGATTACCCATGAACTTATTCATCGAATTCAGTTTAATGACGATGAATCTGCGTTCAATGAGCTATATAAACACTATGTAGTTAAATTGTACCAGTTTACTTATTCGTTTTTAGACGACAGGGAGGCAGGCGAGGAAATTGTAAACGATGTTTTCCTGAAGATTTGGGTAGGGCGTAAAAAGCTTGATTCGATAAGGAATTTACAGGTTTATTTATATGTCGCCGTAAAAAATGCATGCTTAAATCACCTGCGAAGCATTTCATCAAAAAAAATTAAGGAACTAAAGGTAACAGAAGCATATTATTTCCATTTATCTGTTGATCCTGCCCAGCTTCTTATAAGTAAAGAGTTACAAACCGAAGTTTTAAAAGCTGTTAATGAATTACCGCCAAGGTGCAGGCTGATCTTCAAAATGGTTAAGGAGGATGATCTGTCATGCAACGAAGTAGCAACCATACTTGGTCTTTCAAACAAAACAGTATTTGCCCAGCTTACCATCGCCCTTAAAAAGCTTGACCAGGCGCTTCGTACGTAAGTGATTGGGCCAAATATTTGCAGTATCAGGGACCTATTTGTCATTATTCACAGTCTATCATACACTTTTAGACAATGCATGTGACAGGTTATATTGATTAGCAGTCATTGAGTTCAAAGCCGCTCCTGTTCTGCTTTTGTCCCGTTTGTATCGCGGGTTACTTTTTTATCCTTCGAACCGAATGAGCGGCTGTAGGATAGCTTGATGATAGGACGAAAGTGGGATTCCGGCTGGTAATTGACCTGCACATCGCTCTTAAAAGCGTCGGTGATCAACACTCCGAGGTGGCCGCGATAATTGTTAGCGCGAAAAACATCAGCTATACTCACCTGGAAACTGCCGTTTTGATCGCGAAGCTCCTTCTTAAAACCCAGGTTGAAGATCGCGTTGCCGTTTGAGCGGGAGTTGCTGTTATAGGAGGAGGAGTTATAATAGCCGGACAGTTCAATGGCGTAACCAGCGGGCAGTTTAAAGCTTTCGGTAAAATTCAGGGAATAGCTGAAATAACTTTTCTCCAGCAATTCGGGGAAATAGCTGATCCGGTATCGGTGCCATCCGCCGGTGAAATTATAGTTCATCTCCCACCAGGCTGCTGGTTTGACCGGAATGGTCACCTGCGCTGCCAGGTTATTTTGCCAGTCGGCGTTCTCCGGCATCAGGTAAACCAGCCCGGGAGTGGGGCCTGGCACGCCCTGCACCCCTTCGATGGGGTTGGTATCGCGGCTGTAAAGTATAGAAAATAAATAATCCTGCCAGTTATAGGCCAGCTTGAAGTTATGGGTGATCGTAGGTTTCAGGGCCGGATTGCCCGTAAAGACAGAAGTAGGAGAATTATAAGACACATAAGAAGCGAGATCTGCAAAGGACGGGCGGCTGATACGCTCGGTATAGGACAATTGTAATGTATTTGTCGCATTCAGTTTCCGGCTGAGAAAAACGTCCGGGAACAATTTACGCAGCTTTCGATCTACAAAATATTGCGCATTAAGCGAATGATCGGTTGTATTGCTTGAATATTCGTACCTGGCCCCGGCCGATAAGCTGGTCAGGCTATCGGGTTTCCAGTTCAGCACCGCATAGCCTGCAGCGATCAGTTCGCGGGTAGACAGGTCGTTCGAGGTCCCCGCTCCGACAGATACCCACTGGTCACCTGTCAGGTTTTCAAGGGCAGAGGTGCTCTGGCTGCGGGTATAGGTGCTTTTTAAACCGGTTTCTAATTGCAGCCGTTTGTTAACAGTATTACTGTAATCCAATTGGGCCACAAATACCTGGATGTTGGCATCGGACAGATTGCGCTGACGGGAGGCAAACAGGCTATCGCTGAAATTGCTTTGTACTTGCGTCGGGCCGTTGCTACGATGGCTAAAGAGATCCAGGCCAATATTGAGTTTTTGTTCTTTGCTGATGGTTTGTTCGAGATAAAGGCTGGGGTGCAGGTAGTGCGTATGGCTGCTGCCGGACAGTTGCGAATCGAACACCAGGATAGAATCTTTTGACGCGTAATCACCAAAGTTATGGCTATTGTTTTGGCCGGAGCTGCTGCTGTAATAAACACTGCCGCCAATAGTGGTTTTAGCGCCCGGATGATAATCCAGGCCAGCGCCCAAGCCCTGGTAATCAGCCACCGTATTCCCCTGTCCATTATAATGAAAATTGGAAAGGTCGCCAATGATCGGTGCGTTTGATGTACCCTGCGCCAGTAGTAAAGCATAGCTGTGATCGTGATTATAACTATAAGAGGCGTGAAAGTTGACCTTGCCGCTATTGTGGTTCAGATCGATATCCGCAGACTCTTTTGCTCCTTTACCATAACCGGCCGAGGCGGTTACGGAACCGCTGGTACCGGGGCGCTTATTTTTTTTGGTAACGATATTGATCAGCCCGGCATTGCCGTCCGCATCATATTTGGCGGGCGGCGTGGCCAGCAGTTCTATTTGAGCGATATCATCAGCCGTCATGCCATTGAGCAGGGCAGCCACCTGGTCGGCCGAGAGGCGCAGGAGTTTACCATCCATCATCACCATAACGCCGCTTTTGCCGTTCAGGCTAATGGCGCTGGTTTGCGGGTCAACAATTACGCCGGGTGAGCGTGAAAGTACTTGCAAAGCCGAGCTACCTTTGGCCAGCAGGCTGTTTTGTACATTAACCACCAAGCCCCCTGCCGTTTGTTGCACTAACGGTTTGCTGGAGTGGATCACCACTTCGCTCAATTGTTGGCCAGCAGCTTTTAGCCGGATCGTTCCGGCATCATAAGCCGGATCGCGGATAGTCAGCGGTGAAAAATAGTCCATATAGCCTATACAACTGATTTTAAGGGTATAAGTGCCGGATGGTGCAGCGCTAAGCCTAAAAAAACCTTTTTCGTCCGAGGCCGTCGAACGCACCAGCGTACTGTCTGCACTTTTCAGCAATACCGCAGTGGCAAATGGTACCGGGCTGCCATTGGTATCCGTAAGCGTACCGCTTACCTGGCTTTGGGCAATTGTGCTTAACAACAATCCGCAAAGGATGAGCAATAACGTTTTCATGCTCCAAAGGAAGTTTTCATCTGCGGCACGCAAAAATCCGATTGACGAACTGAGGCCGCTAATTGACGAGGCGCATGAAATAGCACGAATTAATGTTGCAAGTGATTGAAACAGGGTAATGTACCGGTTATCCTTTGCCCGGTGTATTTCGTCAATTAAAAGCGGCCGTTGGCATACCAGCCTGTATTTATTAACTGAATAGCCGTAACTTTATTAATTATGCCATCCATGACGACTTCTCAAAACTGGTTTATCAAATACAAGCTTTACCACATCCCTTTCTGGATGTTGTACAACTACCTGCTGTGGGCGCTATATATCGGTAACCCCTACGAGGCTGCCCGCGAACAATATTTTTCTACCATGTGGGTTAAATGTTTTTCTATACGATCTTTCCAGCGTTCGCGGTATATCTCAACTTGTATTTCCTTATTCCGCGTTACCTGCAAAAAGGGCGATACAGCTCGTATATACTTTTCCTGATATTAATCATCATCGCTTCTTCGTTGCTTATCGTCCCGGGGTATTACCTGACCGCGTGGCTGGATGGCAGTAATGCAGAAAAGAGGTTTGGTATTACCAACGACTGGAAAGGCATTTATAATGCGGCCAGGTCAGAACCTTTGAAATCCACCATAGCCGCCATTACGCTGGGCATGAGTATCAAACTCACCAAGAACTGGCTCGAAACGCAAAGACGGCACCAGGCGCTGGAAAAGGAAAAGCTGGAGACCGAGCTCAAATTCCTGAAATACCAGTTTAACCCGCATTTCCTGTTCAATAGTATCAATTCCATTTTCTTCCTGATCCATAAAAACCCGGATATGGCTTCTGATTCATTGGCCAAATTCTCTGAACTGCTGCGGCACCAGCTTTATGAAAGTAACGATAACCTGATACCGATTGATAAGGAAATAGATTATCTTGAAAATTTTATAGAACTGGAGAAGCTGCGGCAAAATGATAATTTGAAAGTGAGTTTCGACGGAGATGAAGCTTGTACCACCAACCTGGGCATAGCCCCATTTATACTGATGACGTTTGTAGAGAACGCTTTTAAGCATGTATCAAAACATAAGGATGAGCCTAACTGGATAGACATAAAACTTACTATAAAAAATAAGGAACTATTGCTGTGCCTGATCAACAGTAAATCCGAAGAGGTAAATAAGGACGTAGTAAATTACGGTGGCATAGGCTTAAAAAATGTGCAACGAAGATTGGAGCTTTTATACCCCGAAAAGTTTGAATTGGACATTAAGGATAATGCAGGTACCTTTTCGGTAAAATGCCGGATACAGCTATCAGAACTGACGGCAATACCTTCGACAGCATTAATGGCCTGAAACCCTGAAGAAAGATGATCAACGTTGTAATTATTGATGATGAGCCATTAGCGCGCGAAGGGTTGGCCAACTATGTAAGGGAGGTTGATTTTTTAAATCTGAGCGGTACCGGCGAGAACCAGCTGGAACTGCTGCCGCTATTAGACAGGCAAGCCGCCGATCTTGTTTTCCTGGATATCCAGATGCCCAAAATGAACGGCATCGAGTTCCTGAAGATCCTGCAAAAGCCGCCGATGGTGATCATTACCACCGCCTATCCTTCTTATGCGCTGGAGGGCTTTCAATTAAACGTCCTGGATTACCTCCTCAAGCCCATTACCTTCGAACGATTTTTAAAGCCGCCGCCAAAGCCAGGGATTATTATAAGTTGTTAACCGGTGATCCCGCTAAACAAGCGGAAGATTATTTCTTTATCAAGTGCGGCGGCAAATACGAAAAGATATTCTTTGATGATATTCTCTACGTCGAGGGCATGCAAAATTATGTAACTATTTATTCCACTAAAGGTAAATATGTTACGATGCTTTCGCTGAAAAGCCTGGAAGAAAAGCTGGCCGGTATCGCCTTTATCCGCGTGCATAAGTCCTTTATTGCTGCCATCAGCAAGATAGACGGTATTGAAGCAGCTGAACTGTTTATAGGTGGGAGCCGTATTCCAATCAGCCGGAGCTACCGGGAGCAGGTCATGGACCGGGTGCTGAGCAAAAGGCTTTGGGATAAAAAATGACCGGTGCACCCGGCCATGTCCACAGACAGCTATTTTAAGAGCTGTTCCAAGGCCTTTTTGGCGCTATTTTTCCCGGGATCGATCTCCAGTGCTTTTTTATAGTTTTTGATACTCAATTCTTTGTTTCCGCTTTTCAGGTAGGCGTCGGCCAGGCTATCATAAACGTTGGCGCTTTCCGGGTGCAGCAGCACATTAAGTTTAAATATTTCAAGCGCTTTTGGCAATTCGTTCTTTTGAAGGAATGAATAGGCCCATTCATTCAGGTCGCTTTCGGAATGCCAGTAGTTCATTAAGCTTTTCCGGTCCTCATTGTCTGCGTTTAAGGCTTGTGCATAGGCTTTTTCGAGTATCACAGCTTTTTGAGCGGGCATCACGTAATTGGCATACATGGTAACGATGGCATTAATCGCCAGCGGCCTGTTCTGGAGAAAGATATAATGCCCGGTCTCGTAGGCGATCATTTCTTTGCGGTTTGGTGAAGAAGCGGCAAAGTCATGGTGAACTGTTTTCCACCGGTCCGCGTCAGGTGTGCCTTCAAAAACCGTTTTTTCAGATACGATATCGAGCAGCGGGATATTGGCGGGAAGCGGATTTTTTCTAACAGTTTCCACATCATTCCGGATATGCTGTGAGGCATTCATTTTTTCAAATTGTTCCGGCGTAAAAAAGCCGGGAAGGTTGGTGTCAAAAAAAACGATCGCTTTTATGTTTCCGGGATGGCGGGCCGCATACAATGAATTATAAAAACCGCCCAGGGAATGGGAAACCAGCATGATCTCTTTTTGATAACCCAGTTTCGCCAGGCCGGTTTCCAACCCTTTGATATCATTTCCGATGCTGGTGTCGGTGCTGTCTTTCCCGCTTTTTCCTAAACCGGGGCGATCATAGGTGATCATTGTCGCCCCCGTTATTTCAGCAATATATCTGGTGAGGCCGTTCCAGATCGTGCCGTCATTGCCGCCGCCTGCCTCAAACAAAATGGGCGTATTCTTTCCTTTAATGATCGTAAAATGAAGCTGGTAACGGCCGACATTAATTAAGGTATCTGTTGTTTGTCCTTTCGTTATAGCAAACACGAACAGTAAACCCAGCGCGTATAGATATTTCATCAATGAAAATTTAATTATAGTGATCAATATTCAGGGGCAAAATTAGCGATCTGCCGGCACAGCGTTTAGTAAAAACCGGACAATCGATGAAACGAAATTTTTCTAGCATCCTGTTGTAAAAGCCGGGCATTTAAGTGATCGAAATATTCGTAAATTATATACGTTTGAGCATCCCTGCTGCGAACTTGAGGACCATATTGAATTTCATGTTGAGTCGAGCACCGCTGCCAACTCAATTACATGGTCTTCAATTTTCATTTGGTTCAAAATATGCAATATAACAATGATCTGTTTATGTTGTCTGACGATACCTTTGTTAAATACGATGTATATGTATAGGAAGCAGTACAGTCAATTATTAAATGAGCTATTACTAAAATCAGACTGTTGGCTTTACGCCCGATATATCACATCCAATGTGTATGATTAACTATGAATAAAGTGTATGATAGACTGTGAATAATGTCACTATTTTAAATATTTTTAATTTTTTTCAAATCCTTTTAGGAAAATCCTCCCTTACCTGTGTCCTTACAGCAGAACACCAAATTATTATGGGAAAATCCAGGTTTATTGAGCTTATGGCTAAGCGTATTGGCAAAACTGCCACTGAAAAAGAGCTGGCAGAGCTCGAAGTATTTCTTGACCGTTTTCCTGAATATAGAAAAATGCAAAAGGTTACCGATGCGCTAAAGAGTGATTTAAAACAACCCGATCCCGCCACAAAACAAAAAGACCTTAGCGATAGGATTGAAGAGCTTTGGTATAAGATCAAAAATTCAGATGAAAGTCCGGTTACATTCACCGAAAAAAATAACGTACGATCTATAATTTATTGGCGGTGGGCTGCTGCTGCCATATTGATATTTGCTGTAGGCGGTGTGTTTTTTTATACCAGCAGGCGGCAGCAGGTTAATCAGCAGGCATCGGTAATAGTTCATCATATTTATGTGCCATATGGAAAAATTAAAGAAATAGTACTGCCAGATGGTACCAAAGTAAAGCTGAACGCGGGCAGTTCGTTTTCATACCCTGAAGTATTTTCAAAAGCTACCCGGGAAGTAAACCTGGAGGGCGAAGGATTTTTTGAAGTGACCAAAAATACTAAAAAGCCGTTTTTGGTACACACAAGCGCACTTACTGTAAAAGTACTCGGTACTGTATTTAATGTGAAAGCCTACCGTAATGATAAAAATATTGAAACAACCTTGTTAACCGGCAGGGTACAGGTTGAATTAAAAGATAAGCCGGAGAAAAATATAATTCTGCTGCCGAATGAAAAGCTTATTGTTGACAATAATTTATCCGGCGCAATGAGCACATCAGCAACAAATGCCAGGGAAGCTAAAATTGAATACCAGGTTACAGCATTGCCTCAGGTTAAAGCGGAGGATATTAAGGAAACTGCCTGGGTTAATAACAGGTTGGTATTTACCAACGAAAGTTTTGAAGAGGTAGCCAAACAACTGGAACGGAAATATAATGTGCAAATGATATTTGAAGAACCGTCGCTTAAAAACGAACAAATAAGCGGCGTGTTGGAAAATGAATCGTTAGAGCAGGCGCTGCAAATTATACAATTGACAACGCCATTTAAATTCAAAGTAGATGGACGGGCTATTTACTTAGCGCATACAGGAAACGCAATCAATTAATTTATTCACTCAAACTTATATTATTATGAAAAAAACTTACTTACCAGATTCCTGAAGTGCTGCATAAACAAGGGAAGAGGTGGTACTCTTCCCCTTAAAAATCGGGACAAAATAACAGGAGTAAAAGTTTTCAGACAGCTTACTCCATTCCTTAATTTTCAAAAACAAATGTAATGAAAAAACTAATAAAGGCATTTGCGTTTATATATGCACAACCATGCTTTAAATTCATTTTGCTAATGAAAGCAGCATTTTTAATAACACTGGTTACCTGCCTGCAGGTTTCAGCAAGTGTTTACTCTCAGCAAAAATTCTCGCTCGATGTTAAGCAAAGCGAAGTAAGTAACATACTTACCAAAATTCAGAAACAAAGCGATTATCGTTTCTTTTATAATTACGCCAGTATCAAAAAGCTGGGCAAGGTAAATTTGCAGATAAAAGACGCTACCATCAATCAAATTTTAGATGCTATTATAGAGAATAAGCTTCCCTATAAAATAGCAGACGATCATGTGGTTATTATATTTAACCAGGATGATATTAACGCGCAGATCACTGTAAAAGGAAAAGTTGTTGATAAAAACGGCGAACCGCTTATTGGTGTAAGTGTAAAGCTTCAGGGTACTAATTTAGGAGTAACTACTGATGTTAACGGCGTATTTTCAATTGCCGCGCCTGAAAATGGCGTATTAGAATTAACCTACATAGGCTACGCAAAAAAGATTGTTCAAATTGACGGCAAATCAAGCTTAACCATTACGATGGATGCCCTGCCTTCGGCATTAAGCGAGGTGGTAATTGTGGGATACGGAACAAGTAAAAAGGTTGATGTTACAGGTTCAATATCAAGCGTTAAAGGCGCCGAGATTCAAAATTTACCGGTAACTTCTGCCGCACAGGCATTGGATGGCCGCGCCAGCGGTATAAGCATTGTCCGTAACGATGGTTCGCCGGGCGCTGCCGTAAGTATCCGCATCCGCGGTACCGGTACCATTAATGATGCCAACCCGCTTGTGGTAATTGATGGCGTACCCACCAGTAATCCTGATGCGTTAAGCGATATCAACCCTAATGATATTTCATCTATCGACATTTTAAAGGACGCCTCTTCAAGCGCAATTTATGGTACCAGGGCCGCAAATGGCGTGGTTTTGGTAACTACTAAAAAAGGTTCCTATAACCAAAAGCTTAATACTACGGTAAACTTTTATAGCGGGTTTTCAAACTCAACCAAATATATCGACCTGCTTACTGCGCCTGATCTGTATAAGCTGAAACGGGAAAGATATACCAATGATGGCGTTGCAATTGATGCTCCATGGAATGATAGTTATTACTCGGTGCAAAGAACCGATTGGCAACGTGCAATAATGGGTACAGGCCACGTAACCAACGGTGATATTAACATACAAGGCGGTAATGACGTATCAAACTATTACTTTTCGACCTCTATTTATAACGAGGACGGGATAATTGATAAAACTAACTTTAAGCGCTACAGCACCCGCATCAATTCGGAGCATAAAGTAAAACCATGGTTAAAGCTTGGCGAAAATATCCAGCTAACTTATACAGATAATAACAGTTTTAATAATAACGACTCGCAAACCGGTTTGATCTTCTCGGCATTGCGCTTTAACCCTGCCATCCCATTGGTTAACCCGGATGGCACTTATGGCACATCAAAAGCTTTTGCCAACCAGCTGGGAGATATCAACAGCCCGTATGCAACCATCCAGGAAGCCGACAGATTTACAAAAAAATACAGGGCACTGGCGAATGCTTTTGCAGAGGTTACCTTTATTAAAGAATTGAAACTGCGTGTTAATTACGCCTTTGACGGCACAATAATCCGCGGGTATAACTTTGGTATAGCAGATGTAAATCAAGCACGGCAAAATACAACTTCCAGCTTATCACAAACTGAAGAAGAGGTGTCATCGCAATTAGTTGAATCTTTCCTTACTTATGATAAAGTGTTTGGCAAAAGCCACGTAACTTTTACCGGTGGCTATTCTTATCAAAACTTTAAGGATAATGGTTTTAGCGCATCAAGGTTGGGATATGATGATACAGACCCTGCACAAAGGGTGCTTAACCAGGGTAACAGCCAGTTTAATTTGAGCTTGCCGGTGCAGCCCAGTTCGCTGCAATCAGGCTTTGCAAGGTTGTTTTATGATTACGATGGCAGGTTCCTGGCCACGGTAACTTTCCGTGCAGACGGATCTTCAAAGTTTGCTCCCGGCAAACAGTGGGGTTATTTCCCGGCTTTTTCACTAGGCTGGAGACTCTCCAACGAGCAATTTATTAAAGACATAACCTGGATAAATAACCTTAAACTAACAGGTGGTTACGGCGAGCTGGGAAATCAGAATGTTGGCCCTTACCAATACCTGAGCTTAATAAAAATTGGCAGCACCTATGAAAATGGCGGTTATGCCTTTGGGGGCACAGGAGTAAGCGGTGCTGCGGTTACAAGTATTGCAAACCCTGATATTACCTGGGAACGTACCGCCATGACCAACATCAGCCTCGATGCCGGCTTTTTAAATAACAGGTTAAATACAACGGTAACCTGGTTTAATAAGGATACCAAAGGGATGCTGATATCGCCGCCTGTAGTAGGAGCAGCAGGATCAGTAGCCATCCCTAATCAAAATATAGGTACCATGAATAATCATGGCATTGAGGTGGAGTTTAACTACCAGGGTGGTGATAATGGCTTAAAATACTCCTTTGGTGCAAATGCTTCGTTCATTAAAAATAAAGTAACCAAGCTTAACGGCGATGGTACCTTTATCGGATCGGTGGTTTACGGCCGCTCAAGTCAGGAGATCTCAAGAACTTACCAGGGGCAGCCTATCGCTTCATTTTATGGATGGAAAACTGATGGTTTATATCAAACACAGGCAGAGATTGATAATGATCCCGCCCTTAAAAACGATACAAGAAAGAGCGGAATTAAACCGGGTGATGTGCGATTCCTTGATTTAAACGGCGATGGTTTGATTGACGGTAACGACCGTACCACGCTGGGCAATCCTAATCCCAATGTTACTGCGGGTTTGCAGGGTAGCATATCCTACAAGGGTTTTGATTTTTCGGCAAATTTTACAGGCGTGTTTGGCGTAAGCTTATACAATGCCGACAGGATGCAGGGGATAGACCCAACATATCCGTTTAATCTTTATGCCGAAGACTTAGGCCGCTGGACCGGCCCGGGAACAAGCAACACTATCCCAAGATTATCGCTCGACCGTGCAAATGATAACTACCGCACCTCCGATCTGTTTGTGGAAAGCGGCAGCTATTTCAGCCTTAAAAATGCAACGTTAGGTTATACCTTACCTGTTAAATGGGCTAAAAAAGCAACTTTAAACAGTGTAAGGCTGTACGCATCAGGTCAGAACATATTTATGATAACCAAATACAAGGGATATACGCCTGAGCTTGGTTATACCAATGGCAACTTACAAAGGGGGGTTGATGTGGCCCAGTACCCTTCGGTTAGAACAATTACGTTTGGTTTAACAGCTAAATTATAAAATCATGAAATCGAAAATAATCATATATACAGTCATTGTGCTTGCGTTATTTAACAACGCCTGTAAAAAAGCGCTTGATCTTAAACAACAAGGGGTTTATACCTCAGATAATTATTTCAGAAATGAAGTTGACGCTGTTAATGCCGTATCAGGGATCTATAGCCTGTTAGAGGAAGAGGATTATATAGGGCATGCGGAAGCTACATTTGATGTTCCATCTGACGATTACTGGCGCTCAGGCGATCACGGCGAAGATGAGGCAATAGAAAATTTAACCTACG
>JAQBOS010000279.1 GCA_028287925.1 Mucilaginibacter sp.
TACGAGATCCCCGATTCATTATTGAACCGCGAAATGCTGGTTGTTACCCGGCTGGCTAAAACCCCTACTAATATAAAGGTATCAAACCAGCAATATGGAGGTGAAGAAACAAACGACCAGGTATGGAAATGGGAACGCCATGATAAGCAAATATTTATCAGGGTGCCTAGTTACTCTGTAAGGGCCGATAGCACAAGCGATATGTACAGGTCAGTAAAAAACTCAAACCTCGATGTGGTGCTGGCATCATTTGATATAAAAGCATACAATAAGGATACTACAGGCGTTGTAATTGATGTAACCGATTTTTATAATGGCGACATAGCTGCAATAGGGATCACAGACGATGTAAAGAAAGCCTATAAAATTTCTGCTTTGGATAATTCACGGTCATTTATCGATACTATAAAAAGCTTCCCGATAAATACAGAAGCCCTGGTTTTAAAAACATACCGGTCTACTGAATCGCCAACAGATAATAGCAATGCAGCTATAACATTTGAATTAAATACTTCTATGTTATTATTGCCAAAAACGCCAATGAAGGCGCGTTTGCGTGATGACAGGGTAGGTTTTTTTGGACAAAGCCAAACTGATTACGGGACAGATGCACAAAAAGCCGAGGTAACATCATATATCCACAGGTGGAAACTGGAGCCTAAGGATGAAGCGGCCTATGCCAGGGGAGAGCTTGTGGAGCCCAAAAAACAGATAGTTTTTTATATTGATCCTGCCACACCAAAAAAATGGGTTCCATATTTAATCCAGGGAATAAATGATTGGCAAAAGGCTTTTGAGGCGGCCGGATTTAAAAATGCTATTGTTGGCAAGGCTGCCCCAACCGCAAAGGAAGATCCTGAATTTAGCACTGAGGATGCCCGCTACAGTGTAGTAAGATACTTTGCCTCAAATATTGAAAATGCTTATGGGCCGCATGTATCTGACCCGCGAACCGGCGAGATCCTGGAAAGCCATGTGGGCTGGTACCACAACGTTATGCAGCTATTGCGCGATTGGTATTTTGTACAAACGGCAGCAGTAAACCCCGAAGCACGTAAAGCTAAATTTACTGATGAGCAAATGGGCGAGCTGATCCGTTTTGTTTCATCACATGAAATTGGTCATACGCTTGGCCTGCCGCATAACTTCGGCTCAAGCTATGCTTACCCGGTTGATTCATTACGTTCAAAATCATTTACCGATAAACATGGTACTGCGCCATCAATTATGGATTATGCCCGCTTTAATTACATTGCCCAGCCCGGCGATGGTGTAACACACTTATACCCTCAAATAGGCGAATATGATATGTGGGCAATTAAATGGGGCTATACCTGGTTCCCGGGTAAAAAATCTTCTCACCAGGAAAAAGAGATCCTTGATGTTTGGACAAAAGAGAAGGCAGGCAATCCGCTTTATTTCTACGGCCGCCAGGGAACCAGCATTGACCCACGCTTACAAAATGAAGACCTTGGTGATAATGCCATGAAAGCCAGCACATATGGCATTGCTAACCTGAAACGTATTTTACCAAACATTGAAAAATGGACCTATCAGCAGGGTGAAGACTATGACGATCTGCAGGGCCTTTACGGTGAAGTTTTAACCCAGTTTTACCGGTACATGGGTCATGTTGCAACAAACATTGGCGGAATGAACGAGAACTTTAAAACGTACGACCAAAAAGGCCCGGTTTATGATTTTGTTGCCAAAGGACTTCAACGCGATGCAGTGCTGTTTTTTAATAAGGAATTATTTACAACGCCATTGTGGATGATAGATAGCCAGGAGCTTGGCAAATTTGATAACGGTGTAGTGCTTAACCGGATTAAAAGTGTACAGGTTGGCACATTAGGAAATGTGCTTTCGCCTTCAAGACTGGCACGAATGTATGATAATGAAACAAGAAACGGAAGTAAGGCATACACCGTAGCCGAGTTGCTTACCGATTTACGCGACGGAATCTTTACAGCCGGTCGCCCTGATGCGTTTAAGCGTAATCTGCAACGCGGTTATATCGAAAATTTGAAAAGCCTGCTAAATGACGATTTCAAGGGAATACCAGGCATCCCGGCTACTGCGCTCGCTAACTTTGGCTTAACGCCTATAAACATGGCCTTGTCTGACATAAGGCCAATGGTGCGCGCAGAATTAAAAACAATTGACTCAAAACTGCCAAAAGGAGGGGATGCAATTACAGCTGCTCATTATATTGATCTGCATCAACGGATAAAAGAAGCTTTAAACCCAACAAGGGCAGTTGTGAATTTTCCTGCGGTAGCGGGCGGACGCGGTTTAAATGAAGACCTGCCTGTTAAAAGTGATTTAGAAAACTATTAAACTGTCGCAACAGTGATTTAAAAAAATAAATTGTATACTAAAAAGAAACCCCGTCCTGTAAAACAGACGGGGCTTTTTTATTTGGTAGCTTAAGTAAGCGTAATATTTAATGTAAAATAACCTTTTAACTAATCTCTGATCTCTGGTTTCTCTGAAGGAGTGCTTCGGACTAATCCCTACAACTGACTGATGTTCTCAAAAAAAGCTGTTTGCAAATCAAGTAGTGATTTTACATTTATTGATTCGCCATACGCGTCGAAGCATAAAAATTTCGAATTTTTCAAGTCATTATTCTTAGCTCTTTCAAAAAAATTGAAAGTTTCGAAAAAATAATGATTGGTTGTGATGTTGTTTTTATTGGTTTGCGACCCATTTAGCCGGAAACCGATCACATCAATCCAATTGTGCACTTTTGAGTGCAGAGAAACATTAATATTAGTCATAGGTTAATTTTTTTTAATCTTTAACGAAAATCGTGCCACATTGTTACTTCGATATTATATTACTTTTAAACACTTGTTGGATGTTGCAGCACAAATCATCACTGTTTAATTTATAAAACTGCAAGCAATTTTTGTTCATTAAACAACAATTGTAACTAATTTGAAATAGTTACGTAGAAAGTGATATTAACAAACAATTATCATACTTGAATATGAAACCACTTAGACTTTTATTACCAATTTTATTTATATGCCTTTTTAGCATTACAGCTTGTAAAAAAGATAAAACAGCAGGACCAGCCGGAGCAACAGGCGCAACTGGCGTACAGGGAGCAACCGGCGCACAAGGCGATGCAGGACCACAAGGGCCGGCAGGACCAGCAGGCGGACCAGTAGGGCCACAAGGACCAAAAGGAGATACCGGTGCAACAGGTGCGCAGGGAGCCACAGGCGCAACAGGTCCGGCAGGAGCAATTGGTGCTACGGGCCCGGCAGGCGCAACGGGTGCTACAGGCGCAACAGGTGCCACTGGAGCACAGGGCCCAACAGGGGCACAAGGCCCGATAGGGGCAACCGGCGCTACCGGTGCGACAGGCCAAACCGGCGCAACAGGGGCTGCTGGTCCTAAAGGCGATACAGGTGCTGCGGGCGCTACAGGAGCAACCGGCCCTGCAGGTGCAACTGGCGCCACAGGAGCTACTGGTGCACAGGGACCAAAAGGCGACAAAGGTGATACCGGCAATGCCGACGTTCAGAATTTTCTACTGATAGATAAGGGTGTTGTTGTGGCAGGCTTAACAAAGTTTACTGTACCTGCAATTACACAGGCTATAGTTGATTCAGGCACTGTATTAGTTTACTTGCGCAACACAGGGTCATCTTCTGGCTGGTATTCGTTACCGTATTCTGAAGCCGGCCATACCATTAACTTCAATGATTATGGTGTAGGATATATTGACCTTAAGGCTAACTTTACCCAAACATCCGGAATTGATTTCAGGGTAGTAGTAATTCCAGGTACCGCAATTACCACATTAAATGCAACCAACCCTCACCTTAATGTGAAAAACTTTAACGAAGTAGCATCAGCATTGCACTTATCAAACTAAGTTTATATTTAAATAATTCATATTCGGCAAATATAAAGCTTCCTGGTAATCAGGGGGCTTTTTCTGTTTATATGTAACAATGATATGATTATTAATTATTTAGCAATTTTAATCGAACATTTGCATTCAATTAGCGTCTTAAAATATTATTTAGATATTATTAACCCCTGATGCCCATTAAAATTAAAATGAAATCTTTATTATTTGCATTAACAATTACCTTTTTTACAATTACTTACTCCTTTGCTCAAAGCGGGCGCGAGGTGCATGGAACCATTATTGATTCAACAAAACTATCCGTTCCATCGGCCAATATTAAACTAATATCTGATAAAGGTGACAGTACAATATCAATTGCTGATGTAAATGGAAAATTTACTTTTCAGGGCATTAAGGGTACTAAATTAACCATCACGATAACTTCAATTGGCTATCAAAGGCTTAAGCGGCATTATACATTGGATAATACCAATACCCCGTCTGATTTAGGCACCATCATTTTAAAAACCGAATCAAAAATGCTGAACGAGGTCACCATTGTTGGCGTTGAGATCGGAAGAGCAC
>JAQBOS010000280.1 GCA_028287925.1 Mucilaginibacter sp.
AGGGTGTTTACATTGAGTGTAAAAGTATAAGCATTAGAAAGTCTCAGATCGGAAGATTTGAGACTTTCTAATTTAAAAGGTAGCCTCAACAGGACTAAAACCGAAGCCCCGCCTGTCAAAGCGGCACGCTTTGACAGGCGGGGCTATTAAAAAAATATAAACCCGCTTTTTTTCAAAAAATAACTATAAATAATTGACGATCATGTGTTTAGTAATTGGTTAATATTGAATTGTGTAAACCCAATGTAAACCCACTTTTTTGTTAATTGAGACCTAGTGTATAGTTTTTTCCGGACGAGTCGCGGTGGTGTCGCCGGTTGTCTTTTTCCAGCTGCCCCTTTCGGTAATGCAGTTACCCGGAAAAATGATCCTGCCTGTTACTATCGGCTCTTTTGCAAATTGGAGCAAGCGCTGCAGGGTGTGTTCGGGAGGATTGACTTATTTTTTATTTCGATCCATGCAAGTTTGTCGATCATCTGATATAGCTATTTCATATGAATGCGCTTTATTGAACCGCATCTTTATTGTATCTGCTTCTGTACTCCAGAGGTGAAATGCCCGTAATTTTGCGGAAAACCTCGCGGAATGCCTTTACATCCGAATAACCCACCTCATACATTACTTCGTTAACGGTTTTGCGGCTGCTCTCTAATGCTTTTTTGGCAGATTCGATTTTTACCCTTTGCACATATTCAATAGGGGTATTGCCGGTGGCTTTAATAAATCTCCTGTCGAAATTCCGCCTGCCGATGGAAAATTTAGCAGACAACTCTTCCACTGATATCTTTTTGTTCAACAGGTTTTCGATATAAATTTGTGCCTGCTCTACCATTGTATCCCCATGCAGTTTTTGGCCGGTGAAAATGGCAAATGTGGATTGGCTGTTCCTGTCCAACTCGATCTGGAAAATTTTGGAGCAATAGATAGCTGTTTGCCGGTCGTAATATTTCTCAACTAAAAAAATCATCAGATTGAGAAAGGAGTAAGCCCCGCCGTTAGTATAAATGCCTTTCTCATCGGTTATCAGCTGATCAGTTTTTAAATTTACCTTCGGGAACTCCTGCCTGAAAGCATCCGCATGGGCCCAATGGGTGGAACAGTTCCGGCCATCCAGTAAGCCTGAAGAAGCCAGCATAAATGCACCGGAACAGATACTGGCTACTTCCGCACCGTCCTTGTATTGTTTTTTGATCCAATCAATCAGCACTGTGTTTTCCTGTCCGGCTTTTTGATAAAAAGGAACTGAGGAGGGAATAACAATGAGGTCGGTTTTCGCTATTGACGAAATATCGATCTGGGGTTTTACAGTAAACATGCCGCCATACATTTCTTTTTTTTCAACGGTCCCGGCTAGTTGAACCGCGAATAGGTCCTTTTTACCGGTGTTACGGCGGTAACTATTAGCTGCCGCAATTATTTCAAAGGTACCGGCTATACAGGCCACCGTGCTGAAATTACTTTGTTCACCCGGGAATATAATCGTGAGACGCTTCATCTGGTTTAATTTTATCAAAGATAGTAGTTGTCGGTGTCCAAATCAACCCACTATAAAGTCTATTTCACACCCTTACAAAAACGATTTTAGACAATACTTTTGATAGTATGAAACGACTAGAAAATAAAGTTGCCGTTGTTTATGGAGACGGCGCGATAGGAGGGGCTATCGCGAAGGCCTTTGCCCGGGAAGGGGCGCAGGTTTTTTTAACGGGGCGCACCGCTTCGAAGCGTGATGCCATAGCTGATGAAATTAGAAATATAGGAGGTGTTGTTACGGCAACTCAACTCGACGCATTGGATGAGGCGGCAGTAAATGCGCACATGGAAATGTTGATGAAGCAAGCCGGCAAAATTGTCAACTTAACGGCGAGAATGATCATATGAAACTTTTAATTATTTGTCTCACTACGATAGTAAACCTATCAAATTTAAAAACTATGCAAAAGCAAGATTACACCACTACATTCCAGGTAGACCAGAGCCCGGAACAAGTATTTGAGGCCATCAACAACGTTCGGGGCTGGTGGTCGGAACAAATAGACGGCCCGACCGACAAATTGAATGCAGAGTTCAATTATCACTACAAAGATGTGCATCGCTGCAAATTGAAAATCACCGAATTTATTCCCGGCAAAAAGGTTGTTTGGCTGGTATTGGAAAATAAGTTTGATTTTACCAAAAATAAAGCCGAGTGGACAGACACCAAAATTAGTTTTGATATCGTTCAAAAGAACGGCAAAACCCTGTTAATCTTTACACACTTCGGTTTAGTCCCTGCTTATGAATGTTACCAGATATGCTCCGATGCCTGGGGCAACTATATTACCGGCAGCCTGAAGAGCCTTATCGAAACCGGCAAAGGCAAACCGAACCCTTATATCCCGGCCATCAATAATGCGGAGGCATTGAAAGGAGGTCAGCATGAGTAACCAGGATTTCACAACCAGCTTCCTGGTTAATCAAACCCCAAAAGAAGCTTTTGAAGCGATTAACAACGTTCGCGGCTGGTGGACGGAAGGTGTAGAAGGTAACACCGAAAAGTTGAACGACGAATTTTCGGTACAGTTCTGGGATGTGCACTATACCAAACAAAGGCTCATAGAAGTGGTGCCCTACATCAAAATCGTTTGGCTAATTACAGAGAGTAAGCTCACTTTTATTGATGACGAAAGTGAATGGACTGACACGGAGCTAGTTTTCGATATCACTACAAAAGAAGAGCAGACAGAGGTGCGTTTTACGCACATAGGCTTAGTGCCGCAAGGTGAGTGTTATAAAGATTGTTCTAATGCCTGGACCGGCTATATCAATAACAGCTTGAAAAGCCTGATAACCACGGGAAAAGGAAATCCGACAACAAAAGAAGAATTAACTAAATAAATCATGAACATTACAAATAAAACGATATTAATCACCGGCGCAAACCGTGGTATTGGCCAGGCACTGGTAACAGAAGCTCTTAAAAGGGGCGCAAAACGAATATATGCCGGAACGCGGGTTCCACTAAAGCATCCTGATGCGCGGGTTATACCATTAACCCTCGATATCACAGACCCTGAGCAGATTCGACAAGCTGTTCAAGAGATTGCTTCACTCGATATGCTGATTAATAATGCGGGTATCGCATCGTTTGACAATCTCAGCGACCGGGAAATGATTACGAAACATTTGGACGTTAACCTTTTCGGAACTTATGACCTGACGCAAGCATTTTTACCGTTGTTGATCGGCTCAGGGGGGGCCATTGTCAACATATTATCTATAGTGTCTCTTGCCCCTTTACCGCCAATTGCTTCTTACTCTATCTCCAAGGCGGCTTTGTTCTCCATGACCCAATCCCTGCGCGCTTATATGACTGGGAAAGGCGTAAATGTACATGCCGTTTTAACAGGACCTGTTGATACCGATATGAACCGCGGGTTTGATATTCCGAAAGCTTCGCCTGAATCGGCTGCAGCGGCCATTTTTGATGGTGTGGAACGGGGAGAAGAGGAAATCTTTCCTGAACCAATGTCGGCATCTATGGCAGAGAGCTGGCGCAATGGCTCGGTAAAAGCTATGGAGCGCCAGAATGCCGCATTCGTACAAGCATAAGCAACGCTTTATATTATGAAAGTAGAACTGTGAAAAAGTATGCCAGCGTTAATTTGGGGTGCAAAATAGAAGCAATTTAAAATCGATATAAAATTTAATTGATAGATTTCGAACCCCGCCCGGCCTAGTTTACACGCTTAACCGCAAATAATTGTGAGTGTTCACACTCGCGTAAATAACAAAGTGGGTAGGAAACAAAAAAGCCTCAAATCTTTCAACTTGAGGCTTTCTTTTTCCAACACATTGTTGACCGTCACCCCTTCACTCTCTATTGGCAGCTTCACAAATATCCAATCTTCCTGAGGTATGCCACCCAAATATCATAAGCCGGTGGTTTAATATGCAGCCCTTCGTAGGTGTATTCGCTGTTCAGCCGTCCATTGGCATCGGCAAACAGGTGAAAGATGTCAACATAAGTATAGTTACCGGCTGCTGCATTGGCCTGCAGCAATTTATTGAGGGCCAGTACATGTTCTTCCTTATCATAATGCTGCGGGAAGTTTTTTATGGTTGAATTAACGGGCAGTACGCTTTGCACATAAATATGGGTTTGCGGGCACTTGGCATGGATCTCCTTTACGATTTTGAGATCATTGTCCGCGATCACTGCATCGGGGATGTCCTTGCCAATGTCGTTAATCCCAATCAGCAGGAAAACTTTGGAGGGCTGCCGGTCGGTAATATCCTTAAGGCGTTTTAAAACCCCGTAAGTGATATCGCCGCCTATGCCCCGGTTTATAACGGTAGTGTCGCCTGTGGCCTTTTTCCAGTCGCCCATTTCGGTAATGCTGTTGCCCAGAAAAATGATCCTGCCCATTACTATCGGCTCTTTTGCAAATTGAGCCAAACGATACGGGGTGTGTTCGGGGATAAAAGGTATGGTGTCATACACCCGTTGATTGGTAACAATTTGCGCCTGTACCGCCAGCGGGAACAACAAGATAAAGACAAGGTATTTCATAATTTTAATTTAATAAATAAATATAGCGAGCCTATCATAAAAATGCCCGGTTAAGAAATAAAATAATTGCCACTGCTAATCATGCGTAAAAGCTTCGCGTAGAAACCCCTCCCTACGCCCTCCCAAGGGAGGGAATCACACAGGCTTCCGCTTTTTATATCTTCTGAGCACTCAAAACCTTAAACCCATCGCTATAAATATTATTGTTTACTATTTTTCTTTTAAGCGGATGGCATTAGCTTCAAACATGCCCATCAGGCTACCCGTTGCATGGTCATCATCTTTCTTTGCCAAAAGCAGGCTCACATCATAACCCTGGGTACTAAAATACAGGGTGATCTTGTCGCCATCCGGTTCAATTTTAGTCAGCGGAATATCCTTGTGCGCGGCGGTGGTGTCTAATATCGCACCTTTCATATGCCCTGCCGAGTCTGCAATATTAAACTTTATATGCGTATCACCCTGTGGCAGGCCCTTTACCAGCACATCCCATTTGCCGATAAAATAATTTGGTTGCGTTTGCGCATTTACCTTTGTCGCAATCACTATCATGATCACGGCCAATAAATTAATTAATGTTGCTTTTTTCATCTTTCGAATTTATTTGAGTTTCTAATTACTTGCATTTTTCTACATAGCTTGAGTTGTTTTTGCCGAAACGTCAGTTGCAGCTTCTTTCGGACTTCCGGACTTTGCTGACTTTCGGACTAATCTACAATTGATCTAATGATTTAATTTTCAAGGTCTTTTTTAGCTGCTCCAACGGAGCCTGACTTTTTATGCTGATCGAAACCGGCTCGTTTGGCAACACATCGATATAGTTGTCCGAAAGCGATACCTCCTCGTCACCAAAAGTAATCTCTACCCGTGAAGCGAGGGCGCTGCTACTTAGTTTCAGCACGTAATGGTCGCCTTGCTTTGAAAGATCAGTTTTGACCGTAGTCTTGGTATATTTCAGGTCTTTCGGCTTTTTAAAATACAGATCATTGGATGATAATAATGCCCCCTCTAAATTAGCTAGTTTTACCGAAATAAAGCTCTTTTCGGGGTCATAATTCGCACCGGCCAGCTCATCTTTCGGGATGCTCAGTGCAATTTGGCTCGACAAGGCTTTCACTTTATGGTTTAGTTTTTTACTCCACAAAACTTTGCCGCCGAAATCCATTAGCCTCACATTCAGCAATGCATCTTCGTCTGCAGTACGGTCAGAGATCACATAAATATTGATCTTCCCATCTTCCTCATGCGGCGATACCAGTACCGGCTCAAAAAAATGTTTGGCCAGGTACATGGCGGCTTTTGGCCGGCCGTAATAATCCATGGTAGCCCACGAGATCACCGGCCAGCTGTCGTTCAGCTGCCAGTATAGGAAGCCCATGGAGAATGGCCTGCGGCGGCGCATAGCTTCGGTATATATTTTCAAACTTTCGCCCTGTACCAGCTGGCTCAGGTAATTGAACCCGGCGAAATCGGCCGGGTCTTTGAATTCTGTTTTGATGATCTTGCCTATAACTGTGTTACCGTTAATGGAGAAGTTCTTTTGATGTGCATTCATGATATCCGATGTTGCGGAACGGTCGGCCGGTTCAGTAAAAGCATCGATGGTAGCCAGATCCGGGAAGCCCTGGATCCCCGTTTCGCTCACAAAACGATGCTTGTAATTTGCCTGATTTTCTATCGGTTCATTGCCCCACCACACATCGTAGTTGTGCCTGTCGCCTGAAACGAACTTTGCAGATTGTATTTCAAA
>JAQBOS010000298.1 GCA_028287925.1 Mucilaginibacter sp.
CATCCCGGATAGCGCCGCGGTGCCGTTCCTGGGTCACGGTAGCTACAATAGCCGCGTGTTCCCGGCCATAATCTTCATAGATATATTGAATGATTTCTTCTCGCCGCTCATGCTCGAAATCAACGTCGATATCAGGCCATTCTTCGCGTGCATCGGACATAAATCGGGAAAATAATAGCCGGGATTTCATCGGATCAACGGCTGTAATAGACAAGCAATAACAAACCGTTGAATTGGCCGCAGAACCACGGCCCTGGTGCAAAATCCCTAATTCTTCCGCTTTTTGTGTGTACTTATATACGCGCAGGAAATATGGGGCCAGTTTACGTTTTTCAATAAAGGCCAACTCAAACTCCAACTGGTCGCAAACTTTTTTGGGTATTCGTTCGCCATAACGCTCCTGAGCACCCGCCCAGGTATATTTTATTAACCGCTCCTGCGGGGTAAGGCCGTCCCTAATCTTTTCTTCGGGTTCAATATACTTTAAGGTATCCAGCGAAAAAGTACAGGCTTCAGCTATTTTTAAAGCGTTTGCTATCGCCTCGGCATATTGGCGGAATAATCTATGCAATTCATCAACCGGCTTAATAAACCGCTCCGCGTTAGCGTGAAGCCGGAAGCCAGCCGTATGAATGGTGCATTTTTCACGGATACAGGTTAAAATATCCTGCAATTCGCGGCGTTCGCCTTCATGATAATGCACATCGCCCACGGCAACCATTGGCACCCCTAATTGCGATAGCCGGTATAGCCTTTTGGCATCATCACCGCTATAAGAACGGGTAGCTGCTATATACAAAGCTTTACCGAAGGCTGCATGATACTCTATGACCTCCCGTTTAAAATCATCTTCATAGTCAAAAAGCTCGTTTAACGCGTCAGGCGGCACTACGACAAATTGAATACCTGCTTTATGCGCGTAAACATCCGCCTTATACAAATGGCATTCCCCTTTTTCGGCGCGCAGGTTTCCCAAAGTCAGCAAAGCCGAAAGCCTGCCGTAAGCAGCACGGTCAGTCGGGTACGCTAATAAGCTTGGGCCGTTTAACAGATCCAGGCGGCAGGCCGGAATAAATTTGACGGCTAATTTTTTAGCCGCTACATGCGCCCGTACGATTCCGGCAAGGCTGTTCCGGTCAGTAACGGCGATGGCTTCATAACCATAAGCATTGGCCTGTTCGACCAATTCCCCGGGGTGCGACCCGCCCCGAAGAAAGCTAAAATTGCTGGTTGCCTGTAATTCCGCGTATCTCATATCGTTTATGCTAAAAAGCCGTGTAAATACCATTGCGGTGCGGCATCATAATGCCCTGAACGGAACAGCCAGTAGCGCTGGCCGCTGGTATCTTCCACCGCGTAATAATCCCGGTGTTCGCCTTTATCCCGCCACCATTCCCGCTCAATGCGCTCCGGGCCGTCCGCTTTTTCAACCACATGCCGCCTGCCCTTATAGGTAAACACTTTTGGCGGGTAGTCCGGTAATAGCGCCATCACTTCAATGGGTTCAGGTGCATGGAGCATGCGCAGCGGGCGCAGCCGGTCTGTCCGCCAATGAGTTGCAGGCGTTTCTGTTAAAGAAGCCGCTTCTTTAACAGCGCATTCCGGCCAGTAGTGTTCCGCAGGCAGGTAACGGTGAATCGCATGGGCACCGATTTTCCCCGCCAGTTTGTCCAGCAGTTCCGCCAGTGCGATATCCTGCAGGCCGGGGTTTCCAGCCCAAAGTTTCTCCTGGGGCACACCAATATCTTCAACCCGGTATGCTTCCAGTAAAAACAATTCGATACCTAAAGCAGGTTCGATCTTGCTGATCTGCAACACAAACAGCTTAAATAAATGGGAAACGCTATGTGAACCCCGGTTGGTACTGATACCAGCCTGCACCAGCTTGCCATCAATACGGTAACATTTGAGTGTGGCTTTGCGGACACCTTTACCTTCGGACTGCAAACGGGTACATAAGCCTTCCAGTAGTTTTTGAATAGCAATCTCTATCGCCTTTGCCGTTCGGATTGGTTCCAGGCATGGCAGCCGTTCGGTATAAGGCACAGGCGGCACCAAAGGCGTAATCGACTCATTTTCCAATCCTAATGCCTGGGCAAGCCTTAATAAAAACCCCTCGCCAAAACGCCTGCGCAATACGGTGCGCGGCAGCAGCATAAAACTTTTAATGGTGCTAAAACCCAGCTTTTGCAGTTTTTCCAAAATAAGCGGCTCCAAACGGAGCGCGACCGGCGGCAGGTTTAGCAAAGCTTGCGCCTGCATACCGCTTTCGATAATAGGCGTCTTTTTGCCAAAGCGCGCCACTGCCCACGCGGTGCCGATGGTATCGGCTATAGCCGCACGGGCATTATAGCCCGACGTGCGCAGCTTGTTAACTATCTCTTTCAAATAGACCCGTTCGCCGCCCCAAAGATGCGCACAGCCGGAAATATCCAGGATCAGGCCATTCGGCAGGTCAACGGCAACAATAGGTGAATAGCGGATGCACCATAAACCCAATTGCCGTAATAGCTTTGCTTCTTTGTCTGGCAGATGATCCAGTACCTGCAAATTGCTGGTGATAGCTTTGGCATCGGCTGCCGCCATGCCCTTATAAACGCCCTGGGCCCTGGCAACCGGGTTAGCGGCGGTAATGATGATCCGGTTGCGTTCAGGCGCGGCAAAAACAAAGGGTATAGCTGCGAGTTCCGGTTGTTTTAGGGTCAGCCAGTCTGTCGTCAGGTGACGAAACCATATAGCCATAAAGCGTTTTTGCATAACTCATCCGACCATTAATTCCTGATGCTTGATTACCGGTTTGCTCACCGGCTTGAACCTGCCCTGCGACCACTCCATGATCCAATTACCCGGCTGGCCGTTACGTACCCGTAATAATTCGATCTGCCAGCGGGGAAAACCCAGGCCAGGCAGGCTATCCAAAGTTTCGCTTGGTAAGGGTTTGATCTTCCATCGCGCGGCGCAGGCAGTCGAACCCATTTTTTTGGACCAGTTACGCAGGATAAACCCGGTTACCCGGCTTTGTTCAACTGCAAGTTGTAACCGCCGCGATTGTTTAAAATCAATTTCCTGTACTTCACCGATCACCGCTGCCAGTCCCGCGCACTTCAGCGCTTCCTCCATTACCCAAAGCACATCCTTATCTTTTGAAAGATTAATAAAGATCACCCTGTCCGGGTCAACCCCAAAAACTTTTAATGTTTGAGGGAAAACGTTTCCCGAAAGTCCTATCCATAAACTGGCCCCGCCATTTTGCATGAGTACCGATAACAGCCCGCTGATAAAGCCGCCGCAGGCGGTAGCCTGTTCGGTATTGCCGCATACCAGCTCATGCATGGTACCCAGTGGAAATACGCCATTCGGAAATGCGCCTTCAACCGGGCCTAAGCCCACCAATTCCCGCGTACCGGAAGGTGGTGCCTTATAGCCCTCCCATTGCAAAATATCCTTTTGCAACCGGCTGATCAGTTCTTTTCTATCGGGCGCAGTGGTCATTATGATTAATTCTAAAATGGACAACAAATATAATACTAAAAATATTAGCATTTTAATTAAATTTAAAAAATTATTTAGCGCACGGATGCCCGCTTCCACCCAGTTTCTTAATGTCATTGAATCCGTTTTTGCAGGCCTGGCTAAAGCCGTTATCCATAACAGCGACTATAGTAGCGCTGATGCTTGTAAGGAAGCGATCAATCTGCATTTCCGCCGGCGAAATCGGGACTTCAGTGCCAATCCAAAGCGTGCAGGGAGAAAAATCCGGGGAAAGGAAGTGGTCAAAGCAAATTTCCCGAAAACTCAAAATTGCAGGGTCAGGTCAGCCATGCGCGGCGCAAAAACCACTTGCAATAAAAATTAAAACCACGTGTAAGGTTTTTTTGCCTTATTACCGCGATTGTAGCGTTAATTAAACCTTAAAATTTATCTTAGCAAAATCATGGCAATACTTGTGGTAAGCAACAAAACATCTATAGTTTTTGGCGTTCAATATTTAAGAGGCTTCGCCGCTTTAAGTGTTGTTTTGTGCCATTTTGGTTCAGATTTAACCAAATATCCTACATTATCCGCAATATTTAATTTTGGCCAAAATGGTGTATTTATTTTCTTTTTTATCAGTGGTTTTATAATTGTTTATTCATTGCAAAAGGCTGATTATAAACCGAAACAATTTATAAGGTTTCTTTTAAAAAGAAGTATACGCATAGACCCTTCATATATAGTTACTATAATCTGCACAATTTTATTATTTAACATATTAAGCTTAATGTCATCTTTCAAAGGTCAAAATATACCTTTGATTCCCGGACAATTTTTAGCCCACCTTTTTTATATCGTTCCTTTTACTAAATATCCTTTTTATAACCATATATTTTGGACACTTTGCGTAGAGTTCCAATTTTATATATTAATTGGATTACTATATTTCATTAGCAGTAATAAGATATATAAGGCTATATTTTTAATTCTTTTTTCAGCTACAAGCTTAATCCCTTTTGCTAACTCATACAGCACAGTTTTTCATTACGCTCCTATATTTTCTTCGGGAATTTCCATGGCTGGTATTTATCACAAAAAACATTGGATAAATAATGTCATACCAGTATTTTTTTTATGCTTGATTTACTACGAGTTTGGGATAGGAATATTTGCTTTACTATCCATTAGTGCACTTGTTGTTATTTATGCTAATGACTTATTCAAACCGTTATTCGCGTTAGGGGAAATATCCTATTCGCTTTATTTGACTCATAGCTTAGTCAATGTAGTGATATTGGGATGCTTAAAACGAATAAATGTAGACATTCAAGGAAATCAACTTATATGGCTTATTGTGCAAGTTACATTGGCAATCATTTTTTCGACCGTTTTTTACTATTTAATAGAAAGGCCATCGTTAAGAATATCAAAAAGGATTTTTTATAATCCAATAAATAGCACTAAGCCGATGTTGTAGCTTCCCAATTGGTACCATTATAAAAGCACATCTTATGCAATGTTGTGTCATAAACCTGGATTCCCCTCTATAGGGATAGGTACTGCGAACTTTTGAGATGTGGTTAACTTATTTAACCCTCCTGTTAATCTTATGCTACGCAGGCCGTCGATGTGAAATCTTTCAGCGTCGTTTGTTGAAAAGGTAACTAAATTCGTTAAAGAACTTCCAGGCCGAACTGTATTTCGTTGAATTAGCTTGCCAGTCGTAGTTCCATCACCATGAAGGTCGTTCAATTGAATTATATTATGATTATTGGAAAAAGCATCGATAAAGAGGCCGCTGAATAGACCCATGCATAAGATACAGTAATGTTACTACTACTCCTATCTTGACCGGTATACTTGATATTAATTCGGTTGTAAACTCATTTACCTACAGCGGTACAAATCAGGACTTGAAATCAGGAACCCCAGATATTTGTTTTTTATACGTTCCGTCTGGTGCTGTTAAAAAAACATTGGGTAATGTTAGCGTTGTAAACACTTATACTTTAGGTACCAGCGTTTCTGTCAATAATAATGGATACACATTAACAAATCCCTAAGATCGTTTCAAGTGTTTTTTAAATAATAAAAATCGTTTTTCATAAAGGTAGTATGAAAGAGCAGATACAACAACCAGGGTAATAAAATTTAAGATTAAAGAATTTGAGCCTGCAAACGCATTTTTCCACGGTTGATCATAACTAAATAGTTGCTGCCAGATATAAACACTGTATGACATAATACCTATCCGGATAAATAATTTCGTATTGAGCAATTTTGAAAGTGCGCAACTGTTTTTAAGGTTAAGTATAATAACAATCATTATCAACATCGGAAAAACGTAAATGATAGTATTCCATGCCAGAACTCCGGATATATGCAGTAATATAGCTGCCAGAAGTATGAATAGATTTAAGTGATACGGCACTTTAAAATCAGTTTTGATGAGGCCTTTAAAAATCAGTATAGAACCTAAAGAGCCAATTAAAATAGAAGATGTTCCATACCCTAATAAGTATGTAAATGCCAGCACAAACTTATGTAAAACATGATTATCCATAGGAACACGGCCTGCTGCAACAATCACAGGTAATGTTAATATGATAATTATTGATAACGCGGCATATCTGTTAACCGATTTGGAAAAGAGAAATGGAAAAATCAGATAAAATTGTTCTTCGACTGCAAGGCTCCAGAAATGAGCAGTTTGCTAATTGGATCCGTATTGTACAGGGAAATTTCCAATATATAGGCCAGCCACGATAAACATTCTTGGTGTAGTGTGCAGATCAAAAACGTGATTTAAAATAAGCAAAATCACTAAATAGAGGTACACCAACGGAAATATTCTCAAAACGCGTCTGAAATAAAAAAGCCGGAAGCTAATATTACCATGCTTAACCTTTTCTTTAAATAAGATCGTTGTAATCAAAAAACCACTGATAACAAAAAAAATATTTACACCAATGCTACCGGGCAAATAATCAACCCATTTGGTCCCGATCAGGAAATGGCCAGCAAGCACTAACATTATAGATACCGCCCTCAAACCATCTAAACCAGGCAAATAGGCCGGCTTTAATAAATCCGGAACTTCGGTTATATCCTTAAGAATAAGATACCTTGTTTTTGTTATGAGTGATTGCATCAGGCCCGCAATTTACACAAATTCAGTATTTCACCTTCCGAATATTAATCAGCTAATATTCAGTTATTCACACGGCTTTAATTTTTTAAAAATTGAACTAACCAAAATGCAAGTTCAATGTCGCTGGAAATGCACATCATAAGCTATTCAATTACCATCTTTTGTTCGGTTGGGTTCGGTATGGTATTCACCGCTTTAATTGTTAGGTGGAGCAATAGAACACAAGTATTCGCTGAAACAAATTTATTCAGCACCGAAGTGTACAATACCATGTTGGGCGATCTGCGCGCCAAATAAACATGCAAGGCGATCTGTTGAAGAACCAGGCTGAACAAATTTTAGCCCCTCAGAAAAAGGACGTTGAGAATAGCAAGATCATACCCCTTCACCAGCGCCGCGAACGGGAACACCAGAAAGAGATCAAAGAAATGGAAGTAAAATCAGCAAATCTACAAAATCAAATATCAAATGAACAAGCTTAAACAAGTCTGGTCCGGTCTTCAGGCGCTGGCCTGACACCACATCGAATACGTAGGTATGCTAATTGCCTTAATAATCGTAATGATATTTCCGTCGGTTATCAAAGCGTTTGACCCTTCAGCAGCTCCGATTGCCCCCGGTATATGGAGTGCAATAATACCTGGCCGTTGTGAGTAACCTTGTTTTCTTTTCAGTTACCTGGGGGATTACCCGGTCCATCCGGACATGCTTCTGTACCTATTCTGAAAATAATTTGGTTGATGACTTTAAATCTTTAACACCGTGGCAAAAATATGAATTTACTTAGGCTTTTATTTAGCCTTGTTTTTATCATTTGTAGTAGATAAATACGCTGAAAGATATTTACACCGGCTGTCATAACGATGTTCACGCTGTGCTTAAATTAAGATTTGAACTTCATATATTCAGGATTTTTTTTATATAAAAAATTCCTGCCTTTGGCCGCTGACCTAAGAAGCATTCCTTTTTTAACAAGTTTTGCCAGCGCTGCAGAGATTTTGCTTCGAATAACCAACGTAGTCTCTCTAAAGACTTTCTGCTCGAGCAATTTTTCCGCCACGTTCGATACAGATTGATTTTTGTCAAAAAAATCAGTTTCGTTATAGAGGACATTAATATTATCCGTCAGGAAAATGCGGGCTTCCTTTTTTGCAGTTAGTGAAAATCTTGGGCCGTATTTAATATTTATATTAAATAATTCTTGTAATGGGTAATATAAGGTTTGTGCATAGGCAATGTAGTAATTGATATCGACCGTTATCCCCTTTTCCATGTCATCAATAGTTGAAGGAGAGAAAGCGGTAAACTGAGAAATATCACTTATTGAGTGCTTTAATTTTTTTCGCTTCGCTTTTAATTTTTTACCTAAAGTTTCGGTAGCATTTGGAACCCTGTACTTTTTTTCTTCTTTAACTGAAGGTAAATTTTGCTTTTCCATCAATCAAATAAAGACGTAATGTATATATCTATTTGACGTTATTTACCTTTATATTTATATATATAAATTTTATTTTTATATTTGCAATTGTAAACACTTACTAACTTAATCCATGATTCCAGCATACAAGCCAACCTTAGAAAATCTCCTTGAAACTTCGGGAGCAACGCAGAAGGCGCTAAACACCCGTACCACTAACCAATACGATCAGTTTATGTTTATTTCAGGCAATACGGCTTTGCAAGCAAATCCGACCCGAAAATTCCTGTTCTTTTTGCGCTCCCAAGTTGGTAACACCCACCAAAAACCCGATGACTTCTGCGGCCATTTTTCAATCGCCGGAATCTTCTTCTACTTTGCTTCTAGAAAAAAATATTGTCAAGCCTGCGTTTTGCAATATCTCCGCCAACAACTCGAACTCACTCGTTTATTATTGCTTTTGAAAAAATGACAAACCTGCTCCCGCCCCGCGGAAAAATAAAATTCTATGTCGGTATCGACATCTCCAAGAACAAACTGGATTTTGCGCTAATGAGCGACCGTAAAATGCTGCTTCATCGGGCAATTCCAAACTCGAAACAAAAAATTATTGACTTCCTGAATGAATTGAAAGAAGTGCATCAACTAAAGTTAAGACAAAGCCTGTTTTGCATGGAGCATACCGGGGTGTATGGAAACCATCTTATACAGGTATTGGAAAAACTTAGGACCTCTATCGTGATCGAAAATGGTTATCACGTACTGCATTCTTTCGGTCTGTCAAGGGGAAAGGACGATAAAACTGACGCTATTCGCCTGGCAGCCTATGCGGAATGTCATTATCCCGAGTTAAGAATGTGGGTACCGGCAAGGCCAGTGCTTGTGAAGTTGGGCCATCTTACATCGGTACGTGAGCGGTTGGTTTCTATTGCTACGCAGCTCAAAGTCCCGTTAAAGGAAAATAAGCCCTTTGTACTAGAAAACCTGTCCACTGCCGCCGCAGCGCACTGCAAAAAAAGTTCAGTAGCCGTTAACGCTGACATAAAAAAAATTGAAATGACAATGGATAAGCTTATCGCCGTTGATGACCATCTGTCACAGCTTAACAAACTCATTATGTCCGTTCCCGGCGTAGGCAAACACACAGCCCTGCAAGTTATCATTCGTACAAATGAGTTCAAAACAATTCTTGATCCCGGAAAATTCGCATGTTACGCAGGCGTTGTACCCTTCAAAACCGAATCCGGATTAAAAAGTTCAAAAGGCAGACTCTCTCCCCTGGCCAATTTAAAGATGAAATCCCTGTTACACATCTGCGCAGTCAGGGCGATCAGGATTGACCCTGAGCTTAAAGCATATTATCAGCGAAAAACCGGTGAGGGCAAATCGAAGATGGCTGTAATCAATGCCATACGAAATAAACTTGTTTTACGGATTTTTGCCTGTGTAAATAACAACAGACCATTTTTACGCAGTACGGAAACAACGTAATGCTGGCTTTTAAAACGTATTCGACGGCAGGCCAGGGATTATTTGTGGCTACTGGTTAGCGACCAATTTTGTGAGTCAATCGCTGCCGGCGAACAGAGAAGGGGGCAAGGCTTAGATGTAACTCCTGGTTAACGGCCAAATTTTGGAATAAAGCGGCCCTCTTCTTTTTTTGCAGTGATATTAAAAGTTAAGCTTCCGGAAACTTTTTACCCAGGTCAATGCCCCCCAACGGTTGCTGGCTACGGCACCGGAGGCAACCAAGGATTACAAAATTCAGAAATTGTATTGAAATTTCCTGTACGAGGGGCAATCTAAACGATGACAGCGTTTAATCATGAAGTCAGCACATCCTGGTAAGCGGAGTCAAGTTCGACGAATAATTTAGGGTCCGTATTTGTTTCCCTAAAACAAGGCGGACGCTCATGAACTTCAACGCGTGGCAAAACCGGCTGAGACCACCAAATACTATTTATTAGTACCAAAAGCTTATTATTGGCAAGATTTTAAGCTCAAGACCTTTCAAATTTTTTAGAGAAATATAACCTGATCGTTGCGTTGAAAAACGCAGGATAAATCATAAATTTGAGCACATAGTCTAATCACTCATTCCATTTATATATACGAGATTTGATCCGTCATTTAAAGAAAATTGATTTTTTACGGGGGGTTGCCATTTTGCTCGTATTTCTTTTTCATTGTCATCTTGCTTTTTTTGGCAGCAATAATACTATAAAGAGTAGTACCTTATGGGCGTCCTTCGACTTAAAAAAGGCGTTTATTTTATTTTCCCCCACGGCCCTTGGCTGGACGGGTGTACCACTTTTTTTTATCATTAGCGGGTTTCTAATCCATCTGGGTTTTTTACGCAATAAGGTTGCTTTTTCAGCTTCAGTTTTTTTCAGTAAGCGTTTCTGGCGCATCTACCCCACCTACTGGTTAACGCTACTGTTGTTCATCGCGATCGGAATTTATATTCATGCCGCCAATGCTATGCCTGGTTTTAAAGATCTTTTTTTGCATGTGTTAACGATATACAATTTTAACGATAATTACATCTATACTATCAATCCATCTTACTGGAGCCTTGCTGCAGAAGTGCAGCTTTACCTGCTTTACCCTGTCTTCCTCCTTATCCGGCGAAAACTAGGCATTAAATATTGTTTTTTTGTGGTGCTTGCCATCTCAATAGGGACACTTCTTCTCGGTCAGATTTTTCATAATTTCGGAACCACAGTGGTATATTCTAAATTACCACTGCAATTTTGGTTCATTTGGGCTGCAGGAGCTTATTACGCTGAATGCTATTTCAGCCACGGTAAACCGTTGATTAAAAAATGGAATTTCGCATGGGTTTTACTTTCTTATTGCGTACTAACCCTGTTTACCTGCTTTTCTTTTACCAATTATTTTGCCTTTTATCCGGCAACTATAACCTGGCTGTTAGTCTTCGACTGGATAATTTCCAGTGATGTGATAAATATCGAAAGTGCACCTTCAAAACTATTGGTGCTGACAGGTTTATCGAGCTATAGTTTTTATCTTATTCATCAGCCTTACCTCTACCAGATGCTTGGCTGGTTTGGTGGATGGACCACCAGCCCATACAGGTTTATGAGCATTGTCCCGGTTTTTATGTTCCTGTTACTTGTTTCTTATTTCATGTATCGACTGGTGGAGTTTCCATCGATGCGAATAGGCAATTTTTTAAGGAAAAGAAGCAAACAAAATAAAAAAAAAGGTTAAAGATTGAGTATTTTCGCCCAAAAGGTTAATTGTTTTTTTTTGCGAATGTTTCCGTCGGTTTTGACGAAATAACTATCTATTTCTCTTAGATATACAATCATTTGTCAAAAATACAAAACACTACTATACAAATAGTTACAATTTACAGCTGTGACTTACGAGGCGAAGCTGTGACCAGCTTCTTCGGGATAAAAAGTAAACAACAAAGAATGGCTACGGCAATAAAAGTCGAAAATTTATCAAAGATGTATGAGCTCGGAGAAGTTGCCACCGGGACGTTAGTCAATGATTTTTCCCGTTTCATGGCCAGGATGCGTGGCAAAGAAGACCCCTTTCTTAAAATTGGAGAGACAAATGACCGTACGGTAGCCGGTGGCGGGCAATTTGTGCTAAGCCTCAACGACATCAGCTTTGAAATCGAACAGGGAGACGCCGTGGGCATTATCGGCAGGAATGGTGCAGGTAAAAGCACTTTATTAAAAATATTGAGCCGCGTTACCGCACCAACTAAAGGTTTAGTAAAAATGCGGGGGCGAATTGCAAGCTTGCTGGAAGTCGGCACCGGGTTTCACCCGGACCTTACCGGCCGTGAAAATATATTTCTGAACGGCGCTATTTTAGGAATGCGTAAAGCTGAAATCAAACAAAAACTTGATGAAATAGTAGATTTTTCTGGCGTAGCCAGATATATTGATACCCCCGTTAAAAGATATTCATCCGGAATGTATGTAAGGCTGGCGTTTGCAGTGGCGGCATACCTCGAGTCGGAAATATTGATAGTTGATGAGGTACTTGCCGTCGGCGATGCTGAGTTTCAAAAAAAATGCCTCGGCAAAATGAAAGAAGTAAGCAAGGGCGAGGGGCGGACGGTTTTATTTGTCAGTCACCAGCTGAACACTATTAACAGCCTTTGTAACCGTTGCATTCTCCTGGATAAAGGAAGTATCGAACGTTACGACTCCACAGCGAAGGTCATAGCTGAATATCTTAAATTCGGTGACGCAAATCAAAATTCATGGGTAAACGATGGGGCCTCATTTAAATTCAGTCAATTCGAACCATTGAGATTCTGCGTGGTTGATGCTGCCAATCAGCCGGCAACCGTATTACCAAATAATGAGCTCATAGGAATATATATTGAAGGTGCGGTTGAGTTGTTGGAACCGGGCTTCAGCGTGGGTTTTGCAGTTTATGACGGATATAATAACTTATTGTTCTGGTCTCTTAATACAGATAAAGAACAAAGCCAATGGATCCAAATGTCCAAAGGGGTTAATAAATTGATCGGCTGGATAAAACCGCATACTTTAAATGAGGGGGAATATAGGGTTGAACTGATAACCGCGGTCCATTTCAAAGAATGGCTTTGCAGGCCAGAGCATAATGCCCCGGTAATATATTTTAGCATACAAGGTGGCTTAAGTAAGTCGCCTCAATGGATGCAGGCCAGGCCCGGTATTATGGCCCCGGTAAATGATTTTGAAAAATTATAATAAATGGGAATAATAAACTTTTCCATCCCAAAAGATATTGTAAAAGCGATCATCTCGAAAGCAAGGTTTAATAACTTCGTGGAAACGGGGACCTTTCGTGGTAACACCAGCTTTTGGGCTGCAAAATATTTCGAACAAGTCTATACAATTGAGATAAGCCCGGAGATAAGCAGGGAAACGGCTTCGGGGCCTGATGTTCCGCCAAATGTTGAATTTCTCGTTGGAAACAGCAAAGATCTGCTGGGGCCGTTAGTTCAACGCCTGACTGGCCGTTCTTTTTTTTGGCTCGACGGCCATTGGTGCAGCGGCGCTGCAGGGCAGGAAGAAGAATGCCCGTTGATGTATGAGCTTGATGCGCTTGTGCAGGCTAATGATTCCGTAATATTTATAGACGACGCAAGGTGTTTTCTTGGGCCGCTCCCCCCTCCGCATAATTATAAGCATTGGCCTATGGTGGATGATATTATTGTTAAACTGAAAGGACTCTTTCCTTCCTGCTTCGTAACGATAATAGACGATGTCATCGTTTGTGTTCCGGAAGACTTGAAGGATACGATCTATGAATATTGGATGCAAACGTTTGAAATAAGGTATGCACAGCCGATCGTTGAAACAAAAAGCCATGACGGCATGCTTAGAACCATTCCCCGGAAAACCCTTATAAAATACTTGCTCGGTATACATTGACATTTATGTTAAAGGGACATTGATATGAACGGCATAAAAAATCAACTAAAAAAAGCGGTAAGTGCACTTGGTTATAGCATCAGGAAGAGCCCAACATCACAGTCGGAGCTGCTGCAGTTTTGCTATGCTAACGGCTGGTTGAAGGATTACCTCATCAATACCATAATTGACATAGGAGCCAACGAGGGGCAGTTTGCTACAAAGATCAGTGCCCTTTTTCAAAACGCGCGGCTAATTTGCTTCGAGCCGTTAACAGCACCATTTGAACTCCTTAAAAAAAATCTAATCAACGTTCCTGACGCCGCTTTTTATAATTACGCACTGGGCGATAGCGACACGGAATTGGTAATACATAACAACGAATTTTCGCCGTCATCGTCATTCCTTAATATGGACGGGGCCCACAAGGAAAACTTCATTTATGCCGTAAAGACAACCGAAAATATAGTGCAGGTCAGGACACTTGATGGCTTAGACCTTGGGATAGAAGGCGCATACCTGGTAAAAATAGACGTGCAGGGTTTTGAAGATAAAGTAATTGCCGGAGGTTCCCAAACCATAGGCAACGCTGCAGTTGTGATCATTGAGGTCTCCTTCAGTAAGTTATATACGGACCAACCGTTATTTGATGATATTTACAGGTTGATGACTGACCTTGGTTTCCTGTACCACGGGAATTTTGAACAAATGCTTTCGCCGGTAGACAATAGAATATTACAGGCTGATGCGATATTCATCAATTGTAAGGCAAATGGGTTAGCCACGTGAAAACTATTCCCAAGATCTCTATTGTTACGCCATCTTATAACCAGGGACAGTTCCTTGAAGAAACGATCTTGTCGGTTACAGGGCAGAATTATCCTGCATTAGAATATATCATCATGGATGGCGGGAGCACGGATAATTCGCTGGATATTATAAAAAAATATGAAAGCCGGCTAGCCTATTGGGCGAGCGAAAAAGACGGTGGACAGGCGGCAGCGATAAACAGCGGTTTTGAAAAAGCAACCGGCGACATACTACTTTGGTTAAACAGCGACGATATGCTGATGCCAAATGTGCTGGGTTACATTGCAGATATGGTAAAAAATTTCGGTGATTGCCTGTTCTTTGGCGATTGCCTTCATTTCAGGAAACAATCCGGTGGACCATTAGATGCCTGGGGCAGTGAGTTATCAAACGCTGTCGAAAATATCGACCTGGCAACTTTTGACTACATTATACAACCCTCCAGCTTTTGGACGCGGAGCGTATGGGAAAAGGCCGGTCCGCTTGACGAAAAAATGCATTATGGCTTTGACTGGGAATGGTTTTTAAGGTGCCGTGATAATGGTATTGAATTTAAATATACCGACAAGTGTATGTCGTTATACCGTTACCATACGGGGCATAAATCTGCAACCGGCAGCAGGGCCAGGCAGGAAGAGCTGCTGACGATATATAAAAAGTTCAATCCTGAAAAAGCAGTGTTGTATGAACTGCTAATACAAGAGGCACACGCCAAACCAACACTGAAATTTCGCTGCATCAGGAAAAGCATCGGAATTTTCAAAAATAAATATCCGTACCCGAAACTGCTTAAACTCGTTTATCCCAAAAGATATCGCCCATTTACGCTGGCGGATATGGAACTGCTGATCCGAATGTTGTAGCACTTTTATTTCTTTGAAATTCTCCATCTTAACTCCATCTTTTAATTCAGTTACCTACATTGAAAATGCCATACTAAGTGCTAAAGCGCAGGGTTATTCTGATTGGGAACATATAATTTTCGACGGTGGTTCTACAGATGGCACTATTGAAGTATTGAAAAAGTTCCCTCACTTGATCTGGACATCAGGACCTGATAAGGGCCAATCGGACGCGATGAATAAAGCATTTAAAAAATCATCAGGCGACATTATTATTTATTTGAATGCGGACGACGAACTAAAGCCAGATGCGCTCCGAAATTTTTATAACACATTTGCGGAAAATCAGGATGCAGATATAGTAGTGGCAGATCTGGAAGTGAACAATCACGGAGAATTATATATCAACACGCCATCCACAGACCTGCGGCAGCTGTTAACCTACTATTGGCCGTGCATTTTCCCGGCTAACCCAGTTTCTTACGCATACAAACGCTCGCTTCAGAAAAAAATCGGCAACTTTCCTTTAGACAACCACTACACGATGGATTACTGGTTTTTACTGCGCGCATTTTTGAATGGCCGTGCGGTAAAGGCGAATTTTGTAACCGGCACCTTTAACCTGGATGGTACGAATAAATCGGCAGACGAAACCGTTGTAAAAGAGTGGTTAAAAAAAGTTCGCGACCGATTTGTTTACCGCTATTTTTACCGTCCACAGGTCACGCGTTTTTTGATTAGGAGACTGTTTAGGTTTTGAGCAAACGTATACTTTTTGTCTTACACGATGCCCGTCTAATGGGGGCCCAAATTGTGATGCTTCAGTTCATAAAATGGATAAAACTGAACACAGATTATCAGGTGACGATGCTGTTGAAGGCGGATGGAGAACTATTACCTGCTTTTGAAAAATTGGGGCTGGCTTATGTGTGGCGTCCTGGTTTAAGATCGCCAGCTCTCGGTAACCGAACCATTAATGTATTTCGCAGGATAATGGGTAAGCCGGAACTGGAGTTGCCTTTCCCCAAGGCGCTCGCTGGTGAACGTTTTAATTTTGTTTATCTAAATACAGCAGATAGTCTGGCTTTTGCACCCTTATTGAAGCAATTTTACCGGTGTCCTTTTTATGCCCATATCCATGAACTTTCATATTCATTGCAGGCGTATTTCCCGAATGCTTTTAATGCTGAAAACAACGCTGCTGTAGGCCATTATATTGCGGCGAGCGATAGCGTGCGGAAGAGCCTTATAGATAAACAATCTATTCCT
>JAQBOS010000309.1 GCA_028287925.1 Mucilaginibacter sp.
GAAGCGGAGGAGCGGGCCGCAACCATGTTCGCGCGACCATACTCCGCACCCGTCGCGGCGCTACGGCTTGGGCAGACCAGCGAGGCAGCCCGCGACGACTGCCCTTTGCAAGTTGGGCGCGTAGTCCGCTGCGTACCTCTCGGCTAGGCGCCGGAGCCCCTTGCTCGAGTGGACATCGACGCGGACGCCGAGATCGCCGGCCAGCTTGCTCGGTGCAGAGTCACCGCACACCGACTTGGCGTCCTCGTAGTTGATCTGGTCATCGCCGCTGAAACCCCCGGTCGCTACAGAAGAAGTCTTGGTCTCCGTTCGCAGGGACGTGGTCGTCGCCGGCCCCGAAGTGCCCCCGCAGCCGGCGATGGCGAGGCCGGTGAGGGCTAGGCAGAGAGCGCGGGGTGCCACAGTGCATATGCTATAGCAGAACAGGCAGTAGGCAGTAGGCAGTAGGCAGTAGGCAGTAGGCAGTAGGCAGTAGGCAGTAGCACATTATGTTAAGCTGACGCCATAATTAATTGTTTATTTGAGCGCAAACTGTACTTCGCCAAATTTTAAAGGAGAATTCAGAAAACTCTAAAATGCTACAAATTCAGGTTCAGACAAAAAATCCGGAATTGAACATCCAAAACTGCGAAGCACTCTTGAACTCCATTAAAAACAAACAATAAGTGAAAAATTCGAAATAATAACTCATTTTTGCTTCGTATCATGCAAAAAGATAAGCTTTTAATTATTGATGATGAGGAACGCCTGCGTAACCTGCTGGCCCGGATCCTTCAGTTGGAGGGTTATGATGTGCTGGTGGCGTCAAACGGAAAAGAGGCTATAAAAAAATTACAGCATGAAGTAATACCCGTTGTTATCAGTGATGTAAAATTGCCTGATATTAACGGAATTGAACTTACATCGCAAATTAAGGCCAATTGGCCAGCTACAGAAATTATAGTATTAACTGCTTTTGGTACTATAAATGATGGTGTTAAAGCCATAAAAGGTGGCGCGTTTGATTACATTACCAAAGGGGATGATAACGAAAAGATAATCCCGCTGGTTAGCAAGGCGATGGATAAAGCTCTTTTGCAGCAAAAAGTTTTGGAGCTTGAAAAAAAGCTGAACAGCAAATTTGGTTTCGAAAGGCTTATCGGCAGATCTGTAGCCATAACGAATGTTATAAAACTTGCGCAAAAGGTAGCGCTAACCGATACTACCGTTTTATTATTGGGTGAAACGGGTACCGGAAAGGAGATCTTTGCCGAAGCTATCCACCAGGCAAGTCCGCGTAATGCCAAATCATTTGTGGCGGTAAATTGTAGCGCCTTTACAAAAGAGTTGTTGGAAAGTGAGTTGTTTGGCCACAAGGCAGGCTCATTTACCGGTGCTGTAAAAGATAAAAAAGGACTTTTTGAAGAAGCAAATGGCGGCACCATCTTTTTAGACGAGATAGGGGAGTTGGATCATGACCTGCAGGCTAAGCTGCTGAGGGTGCTGGAATCACAATCGTTTATAAAAGTTGGCGATACCAAACCCACCCAGGTTAATGTGCGCATACTGGCGGCTACTAACCGCAATTTACAAGCCGAAGTTAATAAAGAAGGTTTCCGGTCTGATCTGTATTATCGTTTATCCGTATTCCAGATCACCCTGCCTGCCCTGCGCGATCGTAAAAAAGATATCAAATTGCTGGCCGAATATTTTATGGGCTATTTCGGTATAAAGGTTAAGAAACAGTTTGCTGGCCTGAGCGATAAGCTTATAGAAAAGCTGGAGGCCTATAACTGGCCCGGTAACATTCGCGAGCTGAAAAATATTATCGAACGCGCCGTTATTTTAGCTGATGATAATGTTTTAGACGAAACACTGCTCCCTTATGAAATGCAGGGCCCGCAAACGGCACAAACAGGCAATTCGTCACTATCATCATTCGACCTTTCATCGGTCGAAAAAATGCATATCCAACGGGTGCTCAACCACACCCATGGCAACCGTGCCGAAGCAGCCCGCCTGCTTAATATAGGCATAGCCACTTTATACCGCAAACTGAAAGATTACGGGTTGGAATGATTTCGGATTTCGGATTTTCGATTTCGGATTTATTTTAATGCGAAAGTCGGAATGCCGATTGCGGAAGTATTAAGCCTTAGATGTGCCGAAATAGACTGCATCGCGTGTGGATGTCATCCGCACATTTGCATATCCACACATCCGCACATCATTTTTCCGCCATTGCCGAGATCGCTTGCAAAAACCAGGCAGCGTGGGGGATCCACTGTTCTGTCCAGCGCCACTCGTTGCCGTTATCTTCAGTTTTATAATCTATACCGCTGCCATCGCCGTTATCTTTTTTGCCGGTTATCCCGTTTGAGATACCCCCTTTTTCAGATCCATGCCCAAAGTTTGAATGCATATAGGGCACATTGTTTTTCCCAAACCCATACATAAAACACGTGGAATAAGGGTTGCAGCCTAAAGTCCACGATAACTGTTGCGAAGCAAAAACAGCAAGAGAATCTTTTACCCCCCAGTTGCCCTTATCCGGATACACCAGCTTACCACCAACTAATGCAGCAGTAGCCAAAGAGCTTAAGCGGGCATCTTCTCCCTGCCACCACCAGCCGGTTTCATTATCATGCGGAATAAAAAAGCCGTCCTTAACCACCCCTTTATATAAAAACGACTGGCGTGCATATCCAAACGGGTTATTCACTTTATTGGTTACAGCAAGGTTATAATCCAGTGCCTTTTTAATAGTACTTAAGGCTGTGGTCCGCTGCGCTTCATCCTTTTCCTTTGTTAAATAGCGGGATAAGGCCACTACAGGTAAACCGGCATCGCTTGCATGCCAGTATGGGCGATCGGCATCATTGGCGATAAAATAACCTTCGGGGCTCATTCTTTTATTCAGGTTTTGCGCTCGTTTCCTGGCCTCGTCCCTGTAGAGCGGACTATCAGTAGCTATCCACAGCTCTGTTGCAGCCATCAGCGCACAGTAATCATCAATAATATTTTCTTTGCCATCATCGTCATATTTGGTATTGTTTATCAGCAGGTGAGCAAATGCGCGTTTTGCACCATCAAGATATTGTTGTGAAGTAAATTCACCATTCTTTTTCCATTGCGAGATTCGTGCCAGTGCGGCAATAGCCATACCACCACCTTCGCGAAAGGCACATTGGTATTCATCGGTAGTAACACTATTAGCCCGAAGCCCGACTATCCTGCGGGCATTAGGATCTTTATTAAAATAGCTGAAAATTATCATATAAAAATAATCGTCCTTTGATAGCGCACGCATCATATAATCAGCACCGTACAAGGCCTCGTTGTCCAGCGAATCTTTAATGTGCCATTTTTTTAATAGCCCGGGGATAGCTTCAGATGCGCTCACCATTGACCATGTAACCAATGGCGTTTGCTGCGGCGACATAAAATTGGCATAAGCCAGGTGCGAAAAGTACTTGCTTACATCGCCTGATGCATCACACCAGCCGCCATGCATATCAACCGTTTTGTCTCCACCTCCCTGTAAACGCATTTTGGTATCAGCGGCCAATTCCTGTGGAGTATTGGCGCGTTGTTTATTGTAGTAACGTATGATAGATGAAAGGGTGAGCTTTGCCAATGCATCTTCATCAATAACAAAAGGATATGACGTATAAGTTTTACCTGCAATAATTACCTGAACGCTGTATTTTCCTGTTTTTTTAAATGATGAAAAATTTGCCTGGTAATATGTTTTTCCGGGTGTCCATTCATCAATGTTTTGCGGACCGCTTAGCACGCCCGTAAATTCTGCCTTTTTAGTTATAGTATTTACCAGGTTGAATATTGTTTTTCGGGTAAGTTTATTGTCCACGCTTACCACCGCTATTTTTGGCCCTTTTGTATCAAAACCTACCTGGTTGGCATAAATAACAGGCTGGGCAAAACCTGTAAATGATAAAATAGAAAACGCAACAGATAATAAAATAGCAGGAAACTTCATGGCTTACTTGGATTTATAACGAAAGATAAGCGCTATTTTATAAAAAATGTGCAGTTAATGTGACAGTAGTAGAATTGTAGGGGGCAAATATTTATATCAGGTTGCGCGTAAAAACTAACTGGGCGTGCTTATGCACATTTTGGTTTGATGTATGATTTAAGTTCAGGTACTTAACAATTAAGGGCTTAGCCAAATTCTATTTCTGCCTTTCGGCAATATCATTATATTTGCCACATCTTCTAACAGAGGCATTTTAAAAAATATGGCTAAGAAAAAATCTGATACTCCTGATACCCCTAAGCATATTGCTATTGTAAATGATAAATCACTATCGTTTTTCGAAAAATATATAAACAATCCTTCGCCTACCGGTTTTGAATGGAAAGGCCAGGAATTATGGCTTGATTATTTGAAGCCATACATTGACGATTATTATGTAGATAACTATGGAACTGCAGTAGGCATCATCAACAAAAAAGCGGAATATAAAGTGGTTATTGAGGCCCATGCCGATGAGATCTCGTGGTTTGTAAACTATATTACCAGCGATGGGTTGATCTACGTTATCCGAAATGGTGGCTCTGATCACCAGATAGCGCCTTCAAAACGGGTAAACATCCATACAGATAAAGGAATAGTAAAAGCTGTTTTTGGATGGCCTGCCATTCATACGCGTACTGCCGGTGAAAAGGAAGAGGCGCCGACCCTGAAGAACATTTTTTTAGATTGCGGCTGCACTTCAAAAGACGAAGTTGAAAAACTTGGGATTCATGTAGGTTGTGTTATTACCTATGAAGATGAATTTATGGTGCTTAATGACCGTTATTATGTTGGCCGTGCACTGGATAACCGCGCTGGTGGATTTATGATTGCCGAAGTGGCCCGTTTGCTTAAAGAAAACAAAGTAAAATTGCCATTCGGCTTATACATAGTAAATGCAGTGCAGGAAGAAATAGGTTTGCGCGGCGCCGAAATGATAGCGCATCATATTAAACCAAACGTAGCTATTGTTACGGATGTTACGCATGATACCCAAACCCCAATGATCAACAAAATAACCCAGGGCGATTTGGCTTGCGGTCGGGGCCCGGTAGTATCATACGCGCCTGCGGTACAAAACAACCTGAACAAATTGCTGATAGAAACTGCCGAAAAAGCTAAAATCCCTTTTCAGCGCCAGGCTTCATCACGGTCGACAGGTACTGATACTGATGCCTTTGCATACTCAAATGATGGTGTGCCTTCGGCATTGATCTCATTGCCGCTGCGTTATATGCATACTACGGTTGAGATGATCCATAAAGAAGATGTTGATAATGTGATCCGGTTGATATATGAAGTTTTATTAAATATAAAGGCCGGACAGGATTTCAGGTATATTAAATAACCTGCTTATTATTCAAACATTTTACCATTTTATACATTATCACACAATAATAATTAAAATAAAAATGTCATATTTACAGTTAATATAACACACCTGAAAAACATATGAAACCCACACTACTGATATTGGCCGCAGGTATGGCCAGCCGCTACGGAAGCATGAAACAAATTGATGGTTTTGGCCCGAATGGCGAAACTATAATTGATTACTCCATTTATGATGCTATTAAAGCCGGATTCGGAAAAATAAGCTTCATTATCCGTGAGGAGTTTGCGGAGCCGTTCAAAGCTATTTTTGAGCCAAAACTAAAGGGTCGTATTGAAACTGATTATGTTTTTCAAAGCTTTGACCTAAAGCCTTTTGGCATTGATAAAGAAATTGAACGCGCTAAACCATGGGGTACGGCACATGCTGTATTAGCTGCACGCAACCAGGTACATGAGCCTTTTTGTGTAATTAATGCCGATGACTTTTATGGTTATGATTCATTTGAAAAAATGGCTAAGTTCCTGACTACCGAAGTAGCTGATGATACATATTCGATCATCGGGTACCAGATTGATAAAACTTTATCAGATTACGGAACCGTATCACGCGGGGTTTGTAAGGTTGATGATAATGGCAATATGGTTGAAATAAATGAGCGCACCGAGGTTTATTTTAAGGAAGATGGAAGCGTAGTTTACAGAGACGCTGCCGGCGAGCACCCGCTAAGCAGCGATACCCGTGTATCTATGAATTTCTGGGGTTTCACCCCGGCAGTGTTTAAACAAAGCGAAGCTTTATTTAAAGCCTTTGTTGAAGCTAATGAAAGTAATCCAAAGTCTGAGTTTTTTATCCCTATAGTGGCAGATGCATTAATTAAAAGCGGCGAGGCAAGCTTTAAAGTAATTCCAACTGCATCAAAATGGTTTGGTGTAACTTATAAAGAAGATAAACCTATCGTACAGAAATGTATCTCTGAGTTGGTAGAGAACGGTACTTACCCGGCTAATCTTTGGCCATAGATTCATTTTGTATTTGATATTGAAATCCTGCTTAACGGCGGGATTTTTTGTTTTAACAGAATCCGTTTAAAAAGTTACTTCATTATGTTTTATGTCGCTTTTTTCAAAATCGATATAAGCGTTTTTTATATAATTGATTAAATCATAATCATTCCATGTATTTATTTGATTTAAGGTTGGTGTATAGGTTGATTTAAAATTCTCCAACTCTGCGTCTTTAATAGGGACAATCCTCTTTATGGCACCATCATTAAAACGTTCGGCAACCTTATACGATGCTAGCTCTCTTTTGGCATACCTGTTAAACCTTCTGGCATCCTTTACTTCGCTTTTAAAATTCTCATAAATAAAGGTCATTGGTTTTAGAAAAAGATAATAATAGTGAGGTGTTCCGGTATAAAACACGCTTTTTCTTCTATAGCCGTTCTGCGCTTCTTTTATTTCACTTTTTATCGAATTTTCTTTAATAACAACTTCTTCCAATTGAATTACAGGCGCCATAAAAATTACTTTATCTGTGAGGTCTGTAACTACAAAATTTGTTGCCTGGTAATTATCGCTCTTAAATTCCAGGGTATCACCGGGCTGCGCCAAAATACCAAATACGCCAAACATACTTGACCTGGCATTACTTAAGCTCCGTCTATTTAAAACCGTTACATTACCTAACCTGATGTTTGTATTGCTTTTTAACAAAAGCCCCTGCTGTAATTTTGCAGTTTGTGCACCAGCTTTATTAAAAATACATAATGTAACAATACAAAATAGTAGTATTCTATTGATAGCCATGTTATTAATAAAATTAAGCTTACAAACTGTTTAGTTATAATCTTTAACTTTTTTTAACAACATATTCCTTGAATTATCTATTATCAATTCAATAAAACGTTATCCAGCTTCATCCGTTACCTTAATAGGTACCATCAGGGCAACAATATGCAAACCGAAATATTAGGAAATATCAAAAGTGTTAATAAGCGGGGTAACGTTCTCATCATAAAAACAAATGAAGCTGTCGCCAGGATTTGGGTTTATGATAACTCGATCATTAGGATTAATGTAAGTAAGTCGCTTGATGAAAATGACACCTCTTTCGCAGTTATCCAAAACCCGGCTAACAGATTCGATTATACAGAATCTGCCGATGAGGTCGTACTAACTACTTCTGTCTTAAAGCTTCGCGTTAGCAAATCACCATTGCGCTTTAATTTTTACACTGCTGGTGGGAAAGTATTGAGCGAGGATGATGAACGGTTTGGCATTAACTGGCAGGATGAAAGAGTGATTAATTACCGCAAGCTCCATCTGGATGAAAAATTTATCGGCCTGGGCGAAAAAACCGGGAACCTTAACCGGCGCGGCAGCAGTTATGTGAACTGGAATACCGACGCAGCTTTGCATGGTGTTGATGCTGATCCGCTTTATAAAACCTTTCCGTTCTTTATTGGCCTGCATAGCGGCCTTACGTATGGTTTGTTTTTTGACAACACCCATAAAAGTTATTTTGATTTTGGCGCCACAACTGATGAACAAATGAGCTGGTTTGGCGCAGATGGCGGTGATATGAACTATTATTTTTTCGGCGCGCAAAGTGTAACGAAAATTATGGAAGATTATACTTGGCTAACCGGTCGCATGGAAATGCCGCCTCTCTGGAGCCTGGGTTACCAACAATGCCGCTGGAGCTATATGAGCGCTGCCGAAGTGCTGGATATTGCTGAAAACTTCCGCAAGGAAAAGATCCCGGCGGATGTGATCTATTGTGATATTGATTACATGGATGAATTTAAGATCTTCACCTGGAACAAAGAAACTTTTCCTGATCCGAAGGGATTAATTGACAAGCTAAAAGCCATAAACTTTCGCCTGGTAACTATTGTTGATCCGGGTATTAAAATTGAACCGGGTTATAAACAATATGATGAGGGTGTGGCTAATGGTTATTTTGCTACTTATCCTAACGGGAAAAAATACGTGGCTAACGTATGGCCGGGACGCTGCCATTTTCCTGATTTTTTCAGGGAAGATGTACGCGAATGGTGGGGAGCGTCATTCACTGCATTAACTGAACCCTGTGTTGAAGGTTTTTGGAACGATATGAACGAACCAGCCGCCTGGGGGCAAAACATCCCCTGGATGGTGAAATTTGGCGAACACTATATGCCCGAAGTACGTAACGCCTATGGGATGCAAATGGCACGCGCCACTTACGAAGGAACTAAAAGATTACTAGGTAACAAGCGCCCTTTTGTGCTTACCCGCGCAGCTTATTCAGGCACGCAACGTTATTCGGCGGTGTGGACGGGCGATAATTCTGCTTATGATGCCCATATGCTGCTTGGGCAGCGAATGGTTAACAGCCTTGGGATAACCGGCATGTCATTAATAGGGGTAGACATAGGCGGCTTTACCGGTGACCCAACCCCGGCGCTGATGGTTCGCTGGAACTCGCTGGGGGTATATACCCCAATGTTTCGCAACCATGCCATGCAGGGCACTAAAATGCGCGAGCCATGGTGTTGGGGTAAAGAGAACGAAGCCATTATTAAAAAGGATATTGAGCTGCGTTACCGCTTGCTGCCCTATATTTATTCAGGCTTTTACCAATCTCATAAAACCGGGATGCCCTTAAGCCGTACACTCGCCATAAATTACACTAATGATGAAAACGTATTTGATGTAAAATACCAGAACCAGTTTTTATTTGGCGATGCCATATTGGTTGCCCCGGTTGAGAGTACAAAATTTATAGAAGATGTTTATTTGCCTGCAGATGAATGGTATCGGCTAAGCACTGATGAAAAATTTACAGGTGGCAGATCAATTATTGCTGATGCTCCCTTAACTGATCTGCCGGTTTTTATTAAAGCCGGCGCAATTATTCCCATGCAAAACATCATACAAAGCACTAATGAAAAGGGTGATGGTATTTTGGAGATTAATGTATGGTATGGCAATGAAGCAAACAGCTTTGTTTATTATGAGGATGATGGTTTAACGTATGATTATGAAAAGGGTGATTATTACAAGCGGGTAATTAGCTTTGATCCCGGTAAGCGGATGATCAGTTTTTCTGAGGTTGAGGGATCATTTGTATCAAAATATGATAAGATTAAATTGGTGTTGCATGGGTTCACCACCAATACCCGCGGATTGAAAATAAAAGGGACAATGAAAGTTTCCGGTTCGCAGGCTTTAACTTTTGCTAATGACAGGTTGATGATCAAAATAGAATATTAAATCGGAAAAACTTACGAAGTTTTTAAAACTTCGTAAGTTTCAAGTGCCCCCTCGCAAATTTTTTCACCGCCTAAAAACCTCCTTTTACCGATTTCTTTTTGCCGCTAACCTAATTCACATTGTCATTTTTGGGTTGAGGATATAGTTTTACATCAGAATTTATAATGAAAACCAAATCTGATACGGAAATGAACACTTACCAAAACTCATACACATCATTCCAGGGCATGACTATGGATGAATATAGTTTTCTTCATCATGCATCCGCAGGTTTAACCCAAAACCAAATGACAACTTTCATGGCTGTTTACAACAGCCGCAGAAAGAACCCTGCCGATATACTTGTTGCTACCTTGTTTGGCTTTTTGGGCCTTGCTGGTGTGCAGAGATTTATGACCAACCAATTACTTTTAGGTGTGCTCTTTTTATTAACGGGTGGTTTCCTTGGAATAGGAACATTGATAGATGCCCTGAGCTATAAAAGCATAGCTAACGATTATAACAGGCACCTGGCTTACGATTGCTACCAGATAGCCAAAATGAATAGCTAAACAACGGGGGAGCGCAATGAATAATAACTGAAAAACTCCCTTACTCCATCATATATGTAAAAAGGTGAAAGCTAAAAGCAGAAAGGTGAAAGGTTATCTTCCTTACTGATTTTAGCTTTCATCTTAAATTAACCTAAAAATGTTTTCAATTCGAAAGTTAGCCACATAATTTTCATTCAAAAACCTTTAGCCTTTTACCTTTCAGCTTTCACCTCACTTCTTCAGCGCTTTTTCCCTAACCGCCTTAAACTCCGAACCATTCTTCCAACCGGGGAATGTAGTTTCATTAGCAAGTTTATTCCCAACTTTAAATAGGAGGTTGGCTACCTGCGCCATACCATTAGCATCCATATCAGCCGAATAACTGTCTGATGGCTGGTGATAATGCTGCTCGCCATACTCCTTTTGTTTTTGCTTTCCGTATGCTTCGCCATGTGCGGTACTTTCGGCTCCGTTGTTTATGTCCAATGCGGGTACACCAACTTTGGCAAAATTAAAATGGTCTGACCGGTAGTAACCGCCTGCGCCGGGATTTTTATCGCCGGTTATCTTTTTGCCATCGGCTTTAGTAAATTCAGCCACATAATCTTCCAGGTCATTCTGGCCTTTGCCGGTTATTGCAAAATCATTTGTTTCGCCATAATTGCCTAAGGCATCCATGTTTAAATCAGCCACGGTTTTGTTAAGCGGATAAATAGGGTGTGAAGCATAATATTCAGAACCCAGCAGGCCCTGCTCTTCGGCAGTTACCGCTAAAAATACTATGGAGCGTTTTGGCTTTTCCTTTAGCTGTGCAAAAGCTTTGGCTACATTTAAAACTGCTGCCACGCCGCTGGCGTTATCAACAGCACCATTATAAACGCTGTCGCCTTTTGCATCAGGTTTGCCAATTCCCAGGTGGTCCCAATGGGCGGTATATAATATGCATTCACCCGGCGTTGTGCTGCCTTTTAAAACGGCTATCACATTATGCGAGGTTGAGTATTTTAATTTAGTTTTAACCGTTAACGTGATGGTTTGATTTAAAGGAATTGGTTTAAAATCCTTTTTTCGCGCAAGCGCCCTGAAATCTCCGTTTATTCCTGCAGATGCAAATAATTTTTTGGCAGCATCTTCGGTTATCCAGCCCTCAACTTTGCACCTCGACATATGTTTATCCTGTTGTTGTAAATAAAGCTTGGCGCCGGTAAAGCTATTGGCCACTACACTCCAACCGTAGCTGGCTGGCTCGGTTTGATGAACAATGATGATCCCTGCAGCACCCTGGCGGGCAGCCTCTTCATATTTATAGGTCCAGCGGCCATAATAGGTCATGGTATCGCCTTTAAATAATTTAGAATCACCCGATTTAAAGCCCGGGTCATTTACCAATACCACTACAGTTTTTCCTTTAACATCAAGCCCTGCGTAATCGTTCCAATGATACTCCGGTGCAACAACACCATAGCCGGCAAATACCAGCGGCGAGTTTGTTAATTGTACCTCGGGAACTTCCTGGCGGGTTGAGGCTACAAAGTCGGTTAAATAATTTAAGCTGATCTTGCCTTTTGCACCATTTAGGTCCATAGTAGCCGATGGCGTACTGGTAACTTCAACCATGGGCACATCCTGGAAATAGCTGCCGTTATTACCCGGCTCAAGTCCTTCTTTTTTAAATTGTGATGAAATATAGGCAATAGCCTTTGTTTCGCCTTCTGTAAAAGGCTTGCGGCCCATTAATGAATCATCTGCCAGTACGGCAATATGGCTCTTTATTTCATCGCCGGTTATTACGCTTGTGTTTTCTTTATCCTGCTTACAGCCGGCTAAAAATGCAACTGCTGCGAGGCATAAAACGTGGGTATAGTTTATCTTCATATTATAAGGTTGTTTAAACCAAATGTAGTTAAAAAGAAAGAATCAGGAGAAGAAGAGAGTCAGGAATCAAGAGAGCAAGAGTCAAGATAAAAAGAAGGTAAAGAAATGCTGCTCTGTTAATTTTATTTGTGGCGATTGAAATTTTTCATATCATTACCACTTCTTGATTCCTGACTCTTAACCTCTTGAATCTCTTTTATGAAGCTAATTACTTGGAATGCAAATATGGCTTTCAGGAAAAAGGCGCACCTGCTGATGCGATATAAACCTGATATACTTATTATTCCGGAATGTGAAAACCCGGAGCGGCTAAAATTCCCGTCAACTGAAATTATTCCAACCGATATAATATGGCATGGTGTTAATATAAATAAGGGATTGGCTGTAATATCGTTTGGTAATTACAGATTAAAATTGATGGATGAACATAACGACAGCTTTCGCACCATTTTGCCTATTACAGTAACAGGCGGCGAAAAAGAATTTACACTTTTCGGCATCTGGGCCAATAATCCTGCTGATAAGCCTAACCAATACATTGGCCAGGTTTGGAAAGCTTTACAGTGCTATGAAGGCCTGTTAAATAAGGCATCAGTGATGCTGGCAGGCGATTTTAACAGCAATACCATTTGGGATAAGCCGCGCAGGGAAGGCAATCATTCTACCGTTGTTGAAAAACTTGCAGCCAAAGGGATTCAAAGCACCTATCATCATCATTTCAACTTATCGCAAAGCAAAGAGGAACATCCCACCTTTTTATTATACCGGCATAAAGACAAGCCATATCATTTAGATTACTGCTTTGCATCGGCAGATCTTATGGAGGACCTTGTATCCGTAGAAGTAGGAGGCTGGGAAGAGTGGAACACTTACAGCGACCATTGTCCGCTTATAATTGAATTCAGATAAAATAAATTTTCAATCTGCGCGTTAGTATGTTTCTTTCCAAACCGAATACCATCCTGGCACTTGCACGAAAACGAACAACCAATTGTATCAAAATAGTGCAAGCGAATAATCAACATTTATACAACTATTTATCAATCAGTAAATTATAACAACGGCACGTGGTTTGAGCATTACTATTTGATTAATAAATATAGTAAAATGAGCCACCGCAAACCATTGGAACGGCGCACCTTTTCGCAGGACCGTTATGAAATTTTAATAAAAAGGCAAAAAAGCGGTAAGGCTACTTTTAACGAGCTAACCGAGTTGGACGAGATAGTAAACCGTGATCCCTCCATCCGTGAAAAAGTACTGATCGAAAACATGTTTATTCAGGATAGGGGTGACCAGGATGAACTTCACGATCAGCCTGTAAATGATATTATAAAACCGGTACAGCATCAAAGTTTATTAAGCAGACTCAAAGCTATTATCGAGCGGATCTTTTTTACATTCCTGGTAAAAAGTGGGATCCTGGTAATTGCTAAAAGTGATGTTTCCGTTTTATAAGGATATTGCCTCTTAAATTTGTTAAACATATTCAGCTCTCTGACTTCCTGCTCCGAACTTTCGGTCTTCCCGCCTTTCGGACTTTACTGACTTTCGGTCTTCCGGACTTCCAGACTATACCAATTAAACCTACCTTTGCAGGTATAGTCTATTTATAAAATAACAACCATGAAAAAATTATTTATTTTAATAGCCCTGGTTACATTTACCGGGAGCGTGTTTGCACAAAGTGTTGATCTGCGTCGCAGAATTGAAGTTAGCGGAACTGCCGAAAAGGAGGTTACCCCTGATATTATTAACGTTTCTATATCGTTACAGGAATACCTCGACGGTAAAAAGAAGATCACTATTGATCAGTTGGAGAATCAATTAGAAAATGCGGTAAAAGAAGCCGGAATTGCTAAGGAGGATTTTACTGTCAACAACGTTTCGGGCTGGAACAATACTTATAACAAGAAAAAAACGCCTGATTTTTTAGCAAGCAAACAATACAGCATTAAGTTTCGCGATTTGAATAAATATAACCAGATCCTGAACAAAATAGACCCAAAAGGGATCCAGTCCACTAATATTGACAGTTATGATTATTCAAAGGTTGAAGATCTGAAACGAGAGCTTAAGATAAAGGCATTGTTAGCTGCCAAAGAAAAAGCGACTTATTTGTTAAGCAGCATTAATGATAAAATAGGCGACGCAATCAGTATTACAGAGGTTGATAACGGGAACTATACCGCGCCAAGACCAATGATGTTCAAATCAATGGCAGCCGATGCAAATGCATCTCCGGCAGAATCAGATATTACTTTTAAAACAATAAAACTGAGTTTTCAGATAAACGCAGTTTTTGAAATTGTAAAATAATTGTTAAAAAATCAGGAGGATATATTTAATATTCTCCTGATTTGCCTGCTTACCTCATTACAATAATTATAAAAATGGCCCCATTTTTATAAAAAATTAAAAATTTTCACGAAATAAAGTATTCCTATAGGTTGTAATAAAAATGTTACAATTGGCGGATTCGGTAATGTTTTACTGAGAAATAGGAGGTTTAGATATATAAAAATTAACTATAGGGAAATATTGCGCCTGAACTTGCAGAAATCACTGCATGAAATTTCTAATATTAAAATAATTAGTACACTTTTTTAGCATTAGGTATGTAATAAACACTTGACAATGTGAATTTTACAATTTATATTTATGCACCCTAATTTTTCACTAAGCATGATCCGTACACGCTTCAAGAAGGTACTATTGGTTGCACCTGAAATTTTCCCCAATCAGTTATTAACTGATTATACCAATGTAAGGCATATTTCTGCAGCAAGCAGTATTTTTCCATCTATTTATGAAATGAGTCCTGATGTAATTGTTTTTGATTACGAGTTTATGGGTAAGGACATGGAAAAAACCCTCCGCCGGATAAAGGTTAATAAATTTTACAATAAGGTAAAAATTTGTTGCTTTAAAAACTCTGCAAATGAAAATACGGATAGCTTTCTGAAAGTCCTTGGCGTTGACCACCTGATATACCGGGAAGACCTTTCACAAACTACAAAAAGCAAATCTTTATTAAATACTTTTAACTCCGTGATTGATGCTTCCATTGTGAAATGGGTGATCAATGTTACGCAATAAGATTTTTTAAGATTCTTGAAAATCATTACAATAATGCTCCGTTAGGAGCAAAATATTGGTAGATAACATATTAAAAAATTTAGCGTGCCATAGGTACGCAACCTCTGCTCAATGCACGGCGGGTGTAACGTACCTACGGCACGCACTTTATTATCTACTATTTTTCTACCAATATTTAACCCCGATGAGGCCAGGTTATCAACCTAATCTATCCACTCAAATTTAGTATAAGGCACTAATACCTCAGGTATCTTAATCCCCTTTTCTGTCTGATTATTCTCCAGCAAAGTCGCTACTATCCGTGGTAAAGCAAGGGCGCTGCCGTTAAGCGTATGTGCCAGTTGGGTTTTACCCTCGGCATTACGGAAACGCAGCTTTAAGCGGTTGCTCTGAAAGCTTTCAAAGTTTGATACGGATGATACCTCCAACCAGCGTTGTTGTGCCGCACTCCAGGTTTCCATGTCGTAAGTCAGGGCAGAACCAAAACCCATATCGCCACCGCATAAGCGGAGCACACGGTAGGGCAGACCTAAATTCTGCAAAAGCCCCTGCACGTGCAAACTCATTTGTTCCAGTACTTCGTATGATTTATCCGGATGTGCAACCTGTACGATCTCTATTTTGTCAAATTGGTGCAAACGGTTTAAGCCGCGTACATGTGCGCCGTAAGAACCGGCCTCGCGACGGAAACATGGCGTATGACCACAATTTTTCATCGGCAGATCTTCTCCTTTTAATATTACATCGCGATACATATTGGTAATAGGCACCTCGGCAGTAGGGATCAGGTAAAGATTATCCTCGTTCACAAAATACATCTGTCCCTCCTTATCAGGCAGCTGACTTGTTCCAAATCCGGAAGCTTCATTTACCATCAGGGGTACCATTACTTCACTGTAGCCTGCTTTTTCGGCCTCATCAATAAAGTAATTGATGAGTGCGCGTTGCAATTTGGCGCCCTTATTTTTATATACAGGGAAGCCAGCACCGGTTATTTTAACGCCCAGCTCAAAATCTATCAGGCTGTATTTAGCGGCAAGCTCCCAATGTGGTAATGCACTTTCAGGCAAATTTGGCTTAGCGCCATTTTCGAGTACCACCTCATTTTCTTCGGGTGTTAAACCTTTTGGTACTGAGCTGTGCGGAAGGTTAGGCAACAATACTAATTTTTGATAAAGCTCTTCCTCAATAGCGGCCAGTTGATCGCCTAATCTTTTTATATCCTCTTTCCAGGTACCTGTTTTAGCTTTAAGGCCTTCGGCCTCGTCCTTTTTACCGGCCCGCATCAGTTCGCCAATTTGTTTTGCTGCAGCATTAGCCTCGGCCGAAGTATTGTCCAAACTGGTTTGAGTTGAACGGCGTTTGTCATCTAATTCAATAACTTCACTAACCAAATTAACCTGTTTGAAATTTTTTACAGCCAAACGTTCTAAAACCTGTTCCCTGTTATCGCGGATATAACTAACTTGCAGCATTATTTTATTTTTTAGGCAAAGATATAATTAGTTCATAGTTTATGGTTCATGGTTCATAGCCATTTTTGGAAAAATTAATAGATTATTGACAGTGCAGCTACTATGATCTATCAACCATGAACTATGAACTGCCATGCAGCTACCATGAACTATCAACTATGAACCATGAACTCAATAGGTAAACTATTTTTAGTCCCCACCCCAATAGGCAACCTGGAAGATATAACCTTCAGGGCCATCCGTGTTTTGAAGGAGGCTGATTTGATATTGGCAGAAGATACGCGTACCTCTGCACCGCTGTTAAAACACTTTGAGATCCATCAAAAGGTATTTTCGCATCATCAGCATAACGAACATCAGTCATCAAACGAGATCATCCGCTTTTTAAAGGAGGGCAAAAACATTGCGCTGATCTCTGATGCAGGTACTCCAGCTATCTCTGATCCTGGTTTTTACCTGGTACGCGAAGCTATTAAAAATGAAATTGAGGTAGAGTGCCTGCCCGGTGCAACAGCCTTTGTACCGGCCCTGGTTAATTCAGGCTTTCCGACAGATCGTTTTTGTTTTGAAGGATTTTTACCTTTAAAAAAAGGCCGGCAAACGAGGTATAAAACGCTGGCGACTGAGGAACGTACCATTATCCTATATGAATCGCCACACCGTTTTGTAAAAACACTGGATGAAATGACTGCCTATTTTGGAGCTGACCGGCAGATCTCCGTATCGCGCGAGCTCACAAAAATGTTTGAAGAAACAGTTAGGGGAACGGTTGAAGAGGTTAAAACCTATTTTGAAACGCATCCTGCAAAAGGAGAATTTGTGATCTGTGTGGCAGGGGCCGTAACCAAATCTTCTCAAAAAGAAAAGGATTAAAACTAAATGAAAAAAAACATTCTACTCGCCCTTCTTTCAGGTTTACTGCTTTGGATAGCATGGCCACCAACGCCATATTCAACCTTTTTACTATTTGTTGGTTTTGTGCCGATGCTGGTAGCAATTGAAAATATCATCCAATCAGATTATGCTAAAAAAGGCAAAAAGATCTTCGGTACTGCTTTTCTCGGTTTCTTTGTTTGGAACACCTTATCAATATACTGGGTTTATAATGCGCTGAAAATGGTGGGCGAGGTTGTGGCGCTGCCAATATCCATTATTCCGTATTCTTTAGGGCCACTATTAATGGCAATAGCCTGTTTGTTCTATTACCGTTTAAGGAAGGCAACTAATCGTGGCTGGGGCCTGGCAGGTTTAGTTTGTTTTTGGATAGGATATGAATACCTGCATCAAAGCTGGGATTTGTCCTTTCCATGGATGACGCTGGGGAATGGCTTTGCAGTGACCCATCAATGGGTGCAATGGTATGAGTACACCGGTGTATATGGCGGCACCATCTGGATCTGGGCTTTAAATATCCTGCTATTTTTAATTTATATAGGCTTGCGTGAAGCACCCAATAAGCAATTAAGGTTAAAACTTATCGCGGCATTTGTTATTGTGCTGGTTGTGCCACTGAGCTTTTCGCTGTATAGATATTACAACTACCAGGAACAGCCAAATCCATCAAATGTGGTGGTGGTACAGCCCAATATTGATCCTTATGCAAAGGAAAGCTCAATGCCTGCTTACCAGCAGTTGAGTATAATGACTCATCTGTCAGATTCAATTGGGCAAGCTAATACGGAGTTTTTTTTATGGCCGGAAACGGCAATACCCGACCAGGTAAATGAAGAAACAATCCGTACCAGTCCATACTTTTTACAGGCGCAGCGCTTCTTAAATAAATATAAAAACGGCAACCTTGTAACCGGGGCAGAAACATTCAAGCTCTACAATAAGCATACTACCAAAACAGAAATTTACGATCCGCAGTCAAGGTTGTATTATGATAATTTTAATGCGGCAGTAAATATTGAAAACTCTGCCGAGGTCCAGTTTTACCATAAATCGAAATTGGTGCCAGGCGCTGAATCACTGCCATTTCCATCGGTCTTATCATTTTTAAAGCCGGTATTTGCGCATTTGGGCGGGGCAACAGGCACCTACGGCGGACAGGATCACCCGGATGTATTTTATTCGCAAAGCGGTATCGGGGTTGATCCTGTTATTTGTTTTGAGTCTATCTGGGGAGGCTGGGTAGCGGAGTCAGTGCACAAGGGGGCACAGTTTATTGCCATTATAACTAACGACGGCTGGTGGGAAAACACATCAGGCAAGGATCAGCATATTGATTATGCCAAGCTGCGCGCTATTGAAACCCGCAGGTGGGTTTGCCGGTCAGCCAATACAGGCATCTCCGCATTTATTAACCAGCGGGGCGATGTGGTACAGCAAAGTAAATGGTGGGTTAAAACTGCATTAAAGCAAGACATTAACCTTAATTCTGACCTGACTTTTTATGTGCTGCATGGCGATTACCTGGCGATGCTTGGAAGTGTTTTGGCAGTGTTAGGGGTAGGGTTTATTGTGGTGAAGAGGATAGTTAGGAAAAAACCGTCAATCGCATAATTCCCCTATGTCATTGCGAGCGATAGCGTGGCAATCTCATACTATACAGAGCGAATAGAAAGGTGTAGAGCTTGCACTGGCGGTTGTGCACGGCGTGCGATTGCCACGCTGCGCTCGCAATGACATGTTTTTTTTAATTAATCCTTGTATCCCATAAATTTTAGTTCTCTCGGCTCAAAATAAACGCCATCAGGTCATGGATGGGTTGTTTAATGATCTTCCCGATATGGATGCCATTTACTTTGCAAACTTCGGTAAGCTCATCGGTAAAAACGTAAGCAATTGAGCCAACAAAGTGGCTTTTGTACCTGTGATATTGCGGATATGATTTAATGTTTGTTTCAATAAACTCAAGCAGCCCATTATGCAGCAGGTTTTGGGCATATTCAGTTTGCCTGATTTCGCTTATAAACTTAGTAAAGCTTGCCAAATATGAGTTCGCGCTTGGAGTTTGGTAAACGCGTTTTATTACTGTTTCTTTATCTAAATGATATGTCTCTTCAAATTTTATGCTGATGTCATGAGGCATCTTCCCGTATAAAAAATCTGTTATCAGGGTTTTCCCAAACCAGGTGCCTGCTCCTTCATCACCTAAAACAAAACCAAGGCCATGTTTACCCGAATGAATATCTTCGCCATCAAAAAAGGAAATGTTTGAGCCTGTCCCCAATACACAGCACAGGCCTTTCTCATGCCCGCAGGTGGCATAGGCACAGCCAAGCAGATCGCTGTCAACACTGATGTATGATTTGTTAAAAAGCTGGCTTATGGCGTTCGAAACGATCTCGTGCCTGTCGGGGCTTGAGCAGCCTGCGCCAAAAAAGTAGATCTCGTCAATATCGGCAGCAAAGGCAATCATATCGGCAGCCTGCTCCTGGATAACTTTTACAATCTCTTTTTCCGTTAAAAAATATGGGTTAAGTCCGGCCGTTCTGAATTGCTTTACTTCACCATCCTTTAGTGTAAGCAACCAATCGGTCTTTGAGGACCCGCTATCAGCCACAAGGATCATGGACAAAGTTCTTCGAGTGCTTTTTGAGTAAGTGGTTTATGAATAAACTGGGTGATGTATTTATTATCTGTCGACTTCCGCATGTCCAGCGGATCAAGCGATGACGACAGCATAAAGATTTTTATATTTTCCTTATCGATATCTATCTTATCGTATTCTTCCAAAAACTCAAAACCGCTCATAAGGGGCATGCGGACATCTAAAAAAATGACATCAGGTTTTACCAGGCCATCTCTTAAAGAATTAATGGCTTCCGTTGCCGAACGGACAACTACAATAGATTCGGCAAAGTTACTGCCCTCTATTATTTTACGCGTGACAAAATTATCAATGTAATTGTCATCAATCAGCAAACAGGTTTTAAAGCACATAGCCATCAAGTTCAAAAATAGCTTTTTAAACCAATTTAAAATATAGTTTTTGAAAAAAATGTTATTGATTTTTAATTCCCCTTTTGAGAAAGGAACGCAGCGTACAAGAGCCATTTTAGTCCAAACAAATAGCCATCGTGTCATTGCTGCGAGGTACGAAGCAATCGCGAACTATACAGAGCGAATAGAAAGGCGTAGAATTTGCATAGCCGCTTAGCATGTGTGCGATTGCCACGCTACGCTCGCAATGACATATTTTCTGTTTCCGCAGGGTCTCGCATCGCGGACCCTGCGGTGTACCGGGTTAATGGTGTGTAATAACCCGCCTAACCAGTGCGTCTTTATGCGTTATCATAAGTGGTAGCAAACCACAAACATCACGCAGGTTCCTTTTCGAGAGACCCTGCGAAGACGCAATGGCGTAGAACTTGCATAGCCGCTTGGCATGTGTGCGATTGCCACGCTACGCTCGCAATGACATTTTTTATTTCTTTACTGAATATTTATACTCCCAGTAATCTCCTTCAACATAATCTCTGCACTTTTTGACTGGTATTGCGCCGTAAAGAATTTAGACTGTGCATCCAAATAATTCCGCTGTGCTTCCCTGATTTCTAACGGGGTAATGTTACCTAATTTATATTTTTCGAGTGAGATCTCAAGATTCTTTTTTGCTACTTCAACATTTGATTGGCCAAGCTTCATCAAATCAAGGCCTGATAAATAGCTTACATATAAATTGCTGATCTGGGCCTGAACGTTAAGTGTTATCTGCTTAAAACTAATGTTGGCATTATCAATGCCAATTTTAGCATTGCGCTCCAGCCGGTTTTGGTTAAAGCCATTAAATATATTTATTGATGCGGTAAGGCCATAATTAAATCCCCTGGTGTTTTGCGACAGGGTAAAGCCTGCCGGGGTTTGATTATTACTGATAGTATATCCTGAATTTATGGCAACCTGAGGATAACGGCCGGCCCTAACCTGTTTAAGGTTGATCTCGGAGATTCGCTTATTTATCTGTGCAGACAGGATGGCCGGGTTCTGGTTTTCGGCTTTTGATAAAATGTCGCCTAAAACAAGCTTGTCATCAACCACAATAGTATCGCCAACTGCAAAATCTGTTTGCAGGTTGCGCACCAGTAATTGGTTCATCTGGATCTTGGCCGATTTAAATTGTTGTACCTGGTTCAGATAATTTGCGGTATCGGTATTAAGGTTTACCTGCGCATTCAACACATCTAATTTAGATGCCCTGCCAACCTGGAATTTATCATTAGCGTAGCGCAACTGGATCCTGGATATGGCTATTGCTCCCTGTAATGCCTTGAGTCCTTCGTTAAGGTTTATTAAATTATAATACGTGCCTATTACGCTGGCAAGTGTGTTTTGTATGGTGTCGCGGGATTGGATGTCGCCCAGCTGGTTTAGTTGCTTTAGCTCATCATAATTGGCAAACATGCCAAAGCCGTTAAAAATGGTCCAGGTAAGGGCCGGCCCGTATGATGTTGAAGCGTTGTGTGCCCCGCTAATGTTATTTGTTGTGCCATCACTCCGGGTTTGCTTGGTGTTTTGGATACTGCGGGTAGTGGTAAAATCACCATTAACCTGTGGCAAAAAGCCGGCATTGCCTATAGTAACGTTATTTTGGGCAACTGTAGCGTTGTTTTTTGACAGCAATATATGATAGTTGTTTTTCAATGCTATTTCAACGGCGTCCTTTAAGGTAAGCACGGTATCGGTTTGTGCCTTAACACCTGCAGCAAATGCTATTAAGCAAAAAACAAGGCAACCTAATTTTTTAATGGTCATAATCGCTTATTCTTTATCTAATTTATCTATCAGTTTTTGAGTTCTTGTCTTCTTCACTTTCTTCACATCATCAGGGTCTTCCGCATCCGGGTCTTTACGTGTTTTTGAAGCAAATATTAAATACATCATCGGGATAATGTAAAGTGTTAATACCAGCGAAAACAATACGCCGCCCATAATAACTATCCCTAATGATACGCGGCTTTTTGCACCCGCGCCTAATGCAAAAGCAATTGGCACCGAGCCCAGCACAACGGCTAAGCTGGTCATTAGTATAGGGCGTAAACGGGCTGTGGCCGCTTCAACTACAGCTTCGTATTTAGCAAGGCCATGTTCCATTTGCTGGTT
>JAQBOS010000353.1 GCA_028287925.1 Mucilaginibacter sp.
GCTGCTTTAATCATCTTTAATAAAAGCATTTCTAACCAAACAAAAAAATCTGCTACAAACCAGGAGTCAGCAGCAATTGTGCCGGGAAGTAATAAGGCTATTTTGACATTAGCCGGTGGTAAAACAATCGTGCTAAAAAACGCAGCGAACGGTTTGCTGGCGCAAACAACAGCAGGCAACGTGTTAAAAACAAACAATGGGCAAATTCTATACAATACGGCAAATAAAACAGAAGTAGTTGCAAACCAGGATAATATTAACACGCTTTCAACCCCAAGAGGTGGCACTTACCAGGTGGTTTTGTCTGATGGTACAAAGGTGTGGTTAAATGCTGCGTCATCAATAAGCTACCCTGTGGCATTTACCGGGAAGGAGCGGCATGTATCACTTAGTGGCGAAGCATATTTTGAAGTAGCAAAAAATAAAGAAATGCCATTTTATGTAAGGATTAACAATGTGCAGGTTAAAGTACTGGGTACACATTTTAACATTGCGGCTTACAGCGATGATAATGAAATCACAACTACGCTGCTTGAAGGAGCCGTGCAGGTTACAAAAAATAATACCCATTCGCTGCTCAGGCCGGGGCAAAAGGCAATCGTAAATAATAACTCTGATAACATCGCCGTGTCTGACGCAGATATTGAAGATGCAATGGCCTGGAAAAATGGTTATTTCATTTTTGATGATGACGATATTACCGGGATCATGAAAAAGGTGTCACGCTGGTACGACGTAAACGTAAGTTACCAGGGAAATGTGAGCGATCAGAAATTCGGGGGTACATTTTATCGCTCAAAAAGTATAACAGAATTACTACAATACCTGGAAAAAATAGGCAAAAATCATTTTACAGTTGAAGGAAGGAGGATAATTGTTATGAAGTGATCATACATCCATAACAACAATTATCTGCAAAATTAACCAGGAGCGGTGGAACGCCCCTGGTTATAAGCCCAAAGGCCAAAGTCAGATAATTAAAACAATTGCAGCTTAACACAATCAATTAACTAATCTAACATTCAAATGTATAAAATTTTTACTGATTTTACTTGCAGCAAGCAACCTTGCTGCATTCATAAACCACTGCTCGTCATGAAATTAACCCTTATATTGCTAACGGCAACTTTTTTACAGGTGTCTGCAGCAACGTACGCGCAAAAAGTTACTCTCAAAGTTAAAGGCGCGACTATCAAGGAAGTTTTTGAAAAGATCCAGGCACAAACGAGCTATGACTTTTTATATAATGCCGACGACTTAAAAACATCGAAACCGATAACGCTGAATGTAAAAAACACAAATTTAAAAGATGCGCTTGACGACTGCTTTAAAAATCAGCCCCTCTCATATACCATTGAAAACACAACAATTTTAATTACCAGGAAGCCTTTACCTGAACAGGCACTTAAAAAAACAATTACAGGTGTGGTGACAGATACCACCGGAGCGCCTTTACCGGGTGTAACCGTGCGGGAAAGAAACACCCAAAACGCTGTTAGCACTGATTTGAAGGGTAAGTATAATATTTCAGTAGCTGATAATGGGGCTACACTTGTATTTTCTTTTCTTGGTTTTGTTCGCCAGGAAGTTCCCGTTACCGACAATACAACAATTAATATAAAGCTTAAGGAAGAAAGTACGAAACTTAACGAGGTGGTGGTAGTTGGATACGGTACACAAAACAGGGCGAACATAAACGGTGCAGTAAATACTGTTGGTGCAAAAGATATTGGCGGTAAACCGGTTTTAAATGCCTTTCAAGCCTTACAGGGTGAATCTCCAAACTTAATTATTCAGCAAAATGCGCTTGATCCCGGTGCTACTCCTATTGTTAACATAAGGGGGGTAGGTACTACGGGCAACAATGATCCATTAGTGGTAATTGATGGAATTGTAACCCAAAGTACCGGCAGTTTGAATACAATAAACCCCAATGACATTGCAAACGTTACCATACTTAAGGATGCCGGTTCAGCTGCCATTTATGGTTCACGCGCAGCCAATGGCGTAATATTAATCACCACCAAAAGCGGAAAGCTGAACCAAAAAGCTACTGTAGCTTATAACGGTAGCTACGGTGTACAGGTGCCCGACATAATGGTGCATAAAATAGGTGCCGCAGAAAATGCTTACGATAAAAACATGGCCCTGGTTAATTCGGGCCTGGCGCCGGCTTATACACCGGAGCAGATCCAGGAATTGCAAAATGAAGGCAGGGGTACCTGGGATTTAAACCATTTGGTGTACAATGCGCCTTTGCAGTCGCACAATTTGAACATAACCGGCGGTGGCGAAACCAATTCTTATTTTATATCAGGTGGCTACCAGGATCAAATGAACAGCTTTGTTGGCAATGGCGGCTCAGGCAGTAAATATGGGTATCAGAAATATAACTTACGCTTAAATCAAACTTCAATCATAGGGAAGTTTAAATTTAACGCAATACTTAATTATACCAAAAGCCGGAATAAAACCACTGCCGCCAATGAAGGTTTTACCATTGCCGACGCCAACCGGGTACCTTCAAATTTTAACTGGCAGGATGCTAACGGCAATTATTTAACCAACCCGGTATCGTCCCAGCAAAATGCATTGGGCATGTTAAGATTAGGAGGGTTTAACCAAACCGATTATGATGAGATTTTTGGGAACCTGAATGGTACTTTAACAATAACAAAAGACTTAAAGTTAACCGGAGTTTTTGGCGGTACCCTTGATAATAACGGCAGCTTTTATAACGATAAAGTAGTTGACTTTTTACCCGCGGGAGCATCAGCGAATAATGATCTTTCTGTTAATGACGGGAATTACAAAAGCAACCTGTTTAACACCCAGCTATATTTAAATTATAATAAAAATATAGGCAAGCATTCAGTTAGTGCTACGGTTGGTGTTTCGAGCGAAACTTATAGTGGAAGAGGATTTAACCTGTCGAAAAGTCTTACCGACCCTACTTTAGGAACACCAACAACAGGTACTACTATAAGCCCCACCGGCTCAAACAATAGCGTTGGTATAGATGCCAACAGCCTGCTTTCGATATTTGGCCGTGTAAATTACAACTATGAAAGCAAGTATTTTTTAGATTTTGTATTTCGTGAAGACGCCTCATCCAAATTTGCCCCAGGCAAAAGGGCCAGTTTCTTTCCTTCAGTAACCGCAGGTTGGCTGGTAACAGACGAGGGTTTTATGAAACAATTCAGCAATACCCTTGACAATCTTAAACTGAGAGCATCCTACGGTATATTGGGCAATCAAAATGTTGGCAACTTTCAATACGAAACTACCTATTTTAATTATACAGCTGCATACGGTTTTAATAACACGTTGGTGGGTGGCGCCGGTACTTACCAGTCGAATCCTGATTTGACATGGGAAAGTGCGGCAACCTTTAACCTGGGTGTTGATTTTAGTTTGTTCAATAATAAGCTGTCCGGCTCATTTGATTATTTTAATAAGGTAACCCGTAATATTTTACAAACACCGCAGGACGTTCCTTCAATTTTCGGTGCAGGGCTTGCCGACGCCAACGTTGCTAAGGTTAGAGACGCGGGATGGGAAGCTCAATTGACCTATACCTTACGAGGTCAAAAAGTTACGCAAAGCTTTAGCGTAAACGTAGCCGATAATCAAAATACTTTATTGAAGTTAACCGGAACAGCAACACAGCAAATTAATCAGCCGGATGTTTATGCATTGATAAGAAAGGTAGGGGAGCCAATAACAGAATATTATGGCTATGAAACAAATGGCTTATACCAAAGCCAGGCTGATATAGCAGCTTCGCCTAAAATAGCGGGCCTTGCGGTTAGTCCGGGCGACGTAAAGTTTAAGGATTTAAACCATGACGGGGTAATTGATGCAAAAGATAAAACCGAATTGGGCAATCCATTTCCACGATACACTTTTGGGTTTACTTATAGAATAGCTGTAGCCGGCTTTGATGCGATGATATTTGTTCAGGGCGTAGGTAAAAGAGATGAATTTTTGAGAGGTGAATTGGTTGAACCTTACCAGGGAGGGTACGGAGCAACCCTTTATGATCATCAAACTGATTTCTGGACTCCCGAGAATACAAATGCCAAATATCCGCGATTAGCGACGTCCGGTCCTTCAAACGTTAATAACTGGCAAACAGGATCTGATCTTTTCAAATATAACGCCGCTTATGCAAGGTTAAAAAATGTAAACATCGGGTATACGCTCCCTAAAAGCGTTGTGAAAAAATTGGGAATTGAAAAGTTCAGGATCTCCCTTATAGGGCAAAACCTGGCCACGCTTACCAAGCTAAAGTTTGCAGATCCTGAAACAACAGAGTTTGGTAGCAATGTAGCTATAAACTCGTCTTCAAATAGCCCCCGTAGTTACCTGCTATCCGCATTTTACGGCGTAGGGATTGATTTAACATTTTAATAAAAACATTTTAAACATAGAAATATGAACCTTTTAAAAAAGCTCTTCATTGCAGTTTTAATAACTACCGCAATAGCAGGATGTAAAAAACTGGATATTGTTCCCACCGATAGATTTTCAGACGCTACGTTCTGGAAAGTAGATGCTAACGTATACAACGCATTATACAATAACTACCATTTAATTTATAATGATGGGCTGTATTTTAGCGCCGAAGCATTGTCTGATAACGCATACTCACGCGCCGGCGATCCTGCTATCATATCTGGCGGAAACGCTACTGCTGCTACCGGAAAGTTTGCGGGCGATTGGTCAAATTATTATTCTGACATCAAATCATGTAACGAGTTTTTAACTTTTGTTGGTCAAAATACCACACTGTCAAAAGATGTAATGAACAGGATGATAGCCGAAACACGTTTTTTACGTGCTTTTGCACATTTTAACTTAACAAAATGGTATGGCGATGTGCCTTTGGTTACAAACAACATTACCCCCGATGAAGCAAAAGTAATAGCGCGGACACCGAAAGCAGACGTTGTTAAATTTATTCTTGCCGAACTGGATGCAGCCATACCTAATTTACCCTCAAAGGATGCACTTCCGGCAAGTGAAAATGGACGGATCACCAAAGGTGCCGCTTTGGCGCTGGAGGCAAGAGTGTTATTATACCAGGGAGACCGGATGGCCGATGTAGTGACTGTTTGCGAAAAGCTAATGAACGACCAGGCTACTAACGGCACCTATTCATTAAATTCAAGCTATACCGATTTGTTTAGCGATAAGGTAGTAAACAAAACCAATAACGAAACTATCCTTTCCTTACAATATGTACCCACTACTTACACCTGGCCAGACTTTTTTGACTTTGCACCATTATCAGTAGGCGGCCGTGTAATTGCCAATTCGCCAACACAGGAGCTGGTTGACGATTATATTATGCTAAACGGAAAAGCAATTAATGACCCTGCATCTGGTTATGATATAAACAATCCATACGTAAACCGCGATCCAAGGCTTACTGCCACCGTAGTTTATGATGGATACAAATGGAATAACGGTGGTGGAGTAAATGGTACAAGTAAAACCATTTATATAAAACCGGGAAGCGATCCTTCTGATAATTCCTGTA
>JAQBOS010000364.1 GCA_028287925.1 Mucilaginibacter sp.
TTCCCTACGTACGCGGGATAGCCATATCAGGCTCATTATCGAAAAATTTTGCAGACGAAAACTCAGATGTTGATCTTTTTATTATTACCGCCCAAAATAGGCTATGGATAGCCCGCACCATAATGCATTGTTTTAAAAAATTAACCTTTTTGGTTAATAAGGAGCACCTGTTTTGCATGAACTATTATATTGACGAGCAGCAACTGGAAATAGCGGAAAAAAACCTTTACACTGCAATTGAAATAGGCACATTGATACCCCTGCAGGGTGATACCGCGTTTGAACGGTTTTATACTGCAAATGCCTGGACCATGGAATATCTTCCAAATAAAAACATGCGGATAGCTTCGGCAAAGCCTGTAAAGGGAGGGTTTTTCAAGAGCCTTTTAGAATGGATCTTTAACAACCGGTCCGGCAATACCATTGATAATATGCTGATGAAAATTACCGGTGGCAGATGGCTGAAAAAAACACAGCAAAAAAAGTTGAACAGTCATGGAATAGTTATGGGCATGGATACCGGCAAACATTATGCAAAGCCCGATCCCAGGAATTTTCAAAGCAAGCTATTGGCAAGATATCAGTTTAGGGTTGACAGAATTTTGCGGGCCTATGAAGATAGCCTTGCACATTAAGAACGGGGTATCGTAGAGACGCGATGCTTCGCGTCTAAAAATATGCACTGCGAACTTGTATTGAGGTAACCTGTCCTGCTGCAGACGCGAAGCATCGCGTCTCTACGGGGTTATTTCTTTTTTAATGAGACAATATAATAATCGCCGATGAATTTCCATGGCCACGAACCTTTTAACTTATCTTCCTTATCTTTCAAAAACCGGTAAACTGAAGGATGCTTTTCCGCAAACCCTTCGATATACGATGGCGGTACAATGGTGCACAGGCCTTCAATTCCCAGCAGGTTAAACTGATCTTTTAGCTGATTTATGATAAATGATGGATTATAATACCAGCATTTAAAGTAAACTCCCTCAATATGGGCTTTGCTCCCATCGCTGCTAAAGAACCTTCTGAACGCCGTGCGAAATTTGCCTTTAAATACCAACAAAGTTTCCCACAGGCAAAATTTTGGTAAAACAACAAGAGTTACCGTTCCGCCTGGTTTTAGCAGATCATTGAAGGATGCCAGTACTTTATCCAATTCATTTGTACAATTAAGGCCGGCAAAGTTGGAAAAGATGTGTTCATATGGCCCTTTGTTTTTTAGCTGACCGAGTTGTGTATAGGAACATATTTCAGTGCTTACCCGTTCTTCCATACCCGTCAGCGCAACTTTCCTTTTCAGTTCATTTTGCATTCCTGTTGACAGATCCGTAGCATGTACCTTAAAGCCTTTTTGTGCAAAAAACAAAGCATCTTCACCGGTACCGCTGTTTAACTCAAGGATGGAGCTGCCCGGTAATAAGAACTGTAAAACATGGTTACGAACCCGTTCCCGCTTATATTTAATAATGGTATTGCCGGCATACAGCTCATCGAAGATTACGGATTGCGTGGTAAAAGCCGATTCTGCCTGCCGTTCATTAATATTTGCCTGCATGGTTTCCATTATGCCTCCTCCAGCTTTCTTAGCTTTATCCCTTCAATAAGCGTAGCGGGTGCGTAGTATAAAACAGATGCCGCTTTCCTGATGCTTTTAATATTGGCGCTCAAAGGATGATTTATCAGTTTGATCAAACTATTTTTTGCCAGGTGCTTATGATAGTTTTGATGTACGTATTTATGCAATTGTTTGTAATACGATGGAGGAAAAGTATTGCTAAACATCAGGGCCATTTCATCAGAATCAGTCCAGTTTGTTTTTTTCTTCAAGTCGGCCTTTACTTTTTCATAAAATGAAGTGCCGGGCAATGGGTACGATACCGAAATACCTATTTCAAAAGGTAAAAGCTCATTGATCATATTGATGGTGAGCCGGATATCCTCCTTCAGCTCGCCGGGGTACCCAAACTGGATAAAAAAGGATGGCTTTATACCATGCTCTTTCATCAGGTGGGTAGCTTCGCGGATCTGTTCAACCATAATGCCTTTATCCATGGCATCCAGGATCTTCTGCGAGCCGCTTTCAGCGCCAATCCATACGTTTTCGCAGCCTGAGTCTGCAAGTGCTTTCACCGTACCTTCATCAGCAAGCAGATCAGCCCGCGATTGGATCTTAAACCTGATTTTAACATTTTCCCTTTGCAACAGCAGCGCCAGCTCTTTAACCCAACCCGGCTTTAAGCCAAAAATATCATCACAAAACCAAATGTGATCCATCTGGTAGCGTTCTTTCAGCAGTTTAATTTCTGCGACCACATTTTCCGTGCTGCGGGAATTATAACGGTTACCATAAATTGGCTTGGCGCACCAGTTACATTTAAAAGGGCAGCCACGGGTAGTGCTCATGTTAAGCGAGAAATACCCGGCATGTTTCAGCCATGTTTGCCGGTATGTATCTATATCAATCAAATCCCAGGCTGGTAATGGCAAAGTGTCCAATTCTTTCAAAACCGGGCGTCCCGGAGTTTTAGTAACTTTTCCATCTTTAATGTAGGCCAGACCTTGTATCGTATCATAATCACTAAGGCCGTTTTCAATATGGTTGGTTAGCTCCAATAAAGTATGCTCGGCCTCTCCTATTATTACAAAATCAGCGCCTTCATTTAAATAGCTTTCATAACGGTCGGTTGAGTCGGAGCTTGAAACAATTACCGTGCACCCTTCGGCTTTAGCGATCTTACACATGCTGAAAGCCGCTTCACGCATGTTGGTAAGGCACATTTTGGTGAGGTAATTAAAGCCATCATCGTAGATCACAAAAAAGTCAGGCTTGCTTTCTGTAAGTGCAGCTGTAACTTCTACCGGGTCGCTTACAAACATGGTATCAAAAAGCGATACTGCGTAATCATTTTCGCGCATCAATGCTGCTGCATATATAGTACCCAACGGCGGATATGGCTGCCCCAAAGCCCATTGCTTAGGGTCAAAGCGTAAAAAGTAAGAATGCGAAAACAAGATCCTTTTCATACTATGCAAGTTTTGTAAAAGGCGAAAGATTTAATGAGCATACACATTTTACGCAGGCTGCATTTTTACTCATGTCCAAATTTCTCCTAAAGTTTATGGCATTTTCACTATTCAGAATATTTTCGAGGGATGAATCCCTGATATTCCCTATTACATCATGAAAAAAACATGGCCGCACATTGCCATCTGCCTCAATTACGGTTGATACCCAGGGGGCATTGCATTTTTTAAACGGGAAAGGATTCAGGCCATAAAATGCAGCATAATATTGATAAACGTCCTGGATCTTCTCCTTTGATTCGGCAATAAATCTTGTTTTAAAGTTGTCCTCGTTATTGGTTATCCGGGTTATCACTTCCTGCAATTCGGGTAGCTCACTTTCTGATATTAAGATCTCATGTTGCTTTGGCTCTTCCCAGGCCATTTGCCGGTTAAAGGCGTGGCTGCTTACATCCGCAGGCAAAAAACTCACCTGGTCAATCCCCATCAATTTTGATTCATTAATTATGGCTTCCCAATTCCTGAAATTAAGGCGATGAATTACAGTGCGGGCAGTTATCCTGTATTTTGGGTTGGTTGATTTGATGTGCTCTACCCCTTCCTTCAATTTACTGAAAGCATTTGGAATATTGCGGATAGCATCATGCAGGGCCTCATCACCATCTAAAGAAACAATCAGGTCATCAACCAATTCTAAGATCTGGCGGGCATTCTTTTTAATGGTAAGCCCGGTAGTAAGCAGGGTGACCTTAATTTTATGCTGTTTCAGAATTTCACACAACTTAAAGAAATTGACATTAAGCAGCGCCTCCCCTCCTGACATTAACACCTGCTGCGTTCCGAACTTTTTTAAGGCTCCCAGCAAAGCGGTCAGATCCTGCTCTGTTAGCTGTTTCAGGTTTTTGTTATCCTTCCAGATATCGCACATTACACAACGGCAATTGCAGGCGCTGTGCGGCATCAGTATAACTATAGGCAATGCAGATATGATACTTGTTTTTAAAGTACGATACCTGTTATATGAACGATATAAGGATTGCCCTACCATATAATTTTAGTGTTTTACTACGACCCAATAAAAAGGATCTTTTTTACTGATCTTATTGATCAGCCGTTTCGGGTTAAATAATATTTTATAATTGAACGGCTGCAGGTCATTTATTGAATGATGAAAATAATGAGCTGCCATTTCAGGATAACCTAACATTTCATAATATTCTTCCGTACGTTTTGCCGCATTGGTAACTTCATTTGGTTTGTAAAAATTGGTGTCCATTATATGGATCTCTCCATTTTTATTCAAGCATAAAAATGCGCTTTCCAGTATGTTTTTAACAGATGGAAAATACTGTATAGAAGCAGCAAACAGGATAACATCAAATTTTTGATCCTTAAATATTCCGGGTTCGAAACCTCCGCAGATAAACTCAAGATTATCCTTTTGAAAAACCCTTTTAGCCTGCATAATTTCCGGCTCATTAATATCAAGCCCGGTTACTTTTGAATTTTTAATAGTTAAAAGTTTTGAAGAGAGCCAGCCATTGCCGCAGCCTATTTCTAAAATATTAAACGGTTTGTTTTTTGTTTTAAGATAATCGATTAGTCTTTGAGCCGACCGCCTCCTGCTCTGCCATTCTTTAAAATGAATGTGATTGGCTTCAATATCAGGCAAAAACATAACCTGCCCGTCAGACAAAACACGTTTCTCTTTATGCCTTACATCAATATAAAGATCACCAAAACCTGAACCTTCAGCTTCCTCTTCCTTAATCTCCTTTTTTAATTCAGTTATGTTCACGCGTTATCAATTAAAATCCCTGGATTTCCGGCTGGCGGTATCTCCAAACCTTTTGCAGCAACTTTATCTCGTACGGATATTTATAAAGGTTTACCTTATAACGGAGCCCCGCTACCAGTTGGATCGCTTTTCTCTTGATCAGGTTAAGGCGGATATCGGTAACCGTAGGATACACACCGTTCAGCACTGTCTCAAAATTCCTGATTTTATCTATCATCTCAGGAGTTAGCCATGGTGTAAGCGGATTTTTCCGAAGGTCAAAACTTTCCCATGCCGGACTGATCCAGTCTTCCAGTGTTTGAGGAAATCTGAAACCGCTGGCCAATACCTGTTTATACATTTCAGAACCTTCTGTAGGCACGGGGCTATAGGTATAAATAATGATCTCTGTACGGGGGTTTACATGTTTAACCTTTTTTATAAAATCAATCTCGAAATCAATCTGGGCCTGCACTTTTTCCTGGGTTGGCGCCGGTGTGCCCAGCACAAACGAGTATTCAGGAATGATATCAAACTTTTTAAGCCGTTCAGCAAATTCAATGATCTGATTCCCGGTTTGGGTGCCCCCTTTGTCCATCTGCGCCAGCACCTCATTATTACCGCTTTCCGCACCAAAGAAGATGATCTTACAACCTGATTCACGGATAGCAGTTAATGATGAATCCTTAAATTTACTCATGGTATCTATCCTCGCCATTCCCCACCAGGTCATGTTTTCATCTTTCATCAGCCTTGAAAACTCAACCGCACGTTTTTCTGATACGAAGAAATTGTTATCATGAAACTCAATGGCATCGGCGCCCCATTTATCTTTTATATATTTAACATCCTTATAAACAGCCTGTGCCGATTTGCCTTTCCACCGGGCCTCATAAATTGGCACAACCGCACAAAATGAGCAGGTGAACGGGCAGCCTATGCTTGAATGATAGGCAAGTGTTTTTTGGCCCAGGTATGTTTTTCCTAAAAATTTAGTGATAGGATAAAATGTATTCAGCTTATCATATGGCAATGGCGGCAGTGAGTCCTGGTATATCAGGTCTTCTTTGGCTGTTTTTGAGATACTGCCATCAGGGGCTTTGTAGATCAGGTTTTTTATAAACTCAAACGGCTGATCATACTCCAAAGCATCAATCAAATTTGGGAAAGCGTGATCCCCGGGGCCATTGATAATAAAATCAACATAACCGGAGTAAAGCACCGAATTTGGCTGATTTGATGGAAAATATCCGCCCCAGATCATTTTGGTATATGGGAATTTTTCTTTTATAGCCTTTGCAGCCAAAATTGCCTGCCGTAATTGCGGGCCAGGCATTACCGTAAAACCCAGGTACTTAAATTCACCCGTGTTTAAATACGATTCTATTTTTTTTATGGGATCAGCTTCACAATTGCCATCAACTATTACCCAATCATATTTTCCATCAACCGATGCGGCAATGTTTAAAATAGAATTTGGGATCCTGTATTTATTTATAGCGCTTTTTGGATTGAACAATAAGATCTTACTCATGTTATACTTTCACAATATATTTGATATTTGGCACCAGGGCTGGCCTCCGTAATACCGGCGGTAGTTATCCCGCCGGTATTTCCTTAACGGAGACTCAGTTCACATAAAACCAATTTAACCCCAATTAAACAATTACTCTATAATAATTACGCCCTGCTAAAAGCTAAGGTTGCCTGCTTTAACAAATAAAATTGCATAGGGCAACCCTCCTAAATAATTGTACGTAATCCTTATGTATGCACCCTTTGGTTTTACATTTAAATTATATCCTGTTTTGATAGCAACATTAAAAAAATACATTCATAAAAAGATCTTCCCGTCAACCATAAAAGAGCAGGGAGTTGTGGAAGCCTATGACATTTGGGCCGAAAATTACGATGCCCAACCCGGTAACCTGATGCTTGACCTGGATGAGTTGGTTTTTGGCGAATTACTGGGCACCATCGATATACAAAATAAGGAAATTGCTGATATAGGATGCGGTACCGGCAGGCACTGGCCAAAAATTTTAAAGGAAGATGTTGCAGGCTTAACCGGATTTGACGTTTCGCCCGGAATGCTTCAGAAACTGAAAGAAAAATTTCCCGGCGCCAATACCCATACCATTACAGATAACGCGTTTTCCGCTATCGCTGATAATACCTATGATGTGATCCTTTCCACCCTTACAGTTGCTCATATTGAAAATATTGAGGAAGCTTTGCAAGCCTGGAGCAGGATCTTAAAAACTACCGGAGATTTGATCATTACCGATTTTCATCCCAACGCCTTAGCTTCCGGGGGTCAGCGGACTTTCAAACATAATAACAGCCACATTGCTGTACGCAATTTTGTGCACTCAACCGATGCGATAAGGGAAATACTTTTGAAAAATAATTTCAGAGTGGTTGGCGAGGTTGAAAAGAAAGTTGATGAAACGGTAAGACATTATTACCAGGTGCAAAATGCACTGCATGTATACGATAAATTTAAAGGCTTCCCGATAATTTACGGGATCCATTTCAGGAGGGGATAAATGATCCTGGGCAATGTAAATATAATTGGCAATAACGAACCTGTAAATATCAGGATTTGTAATGGAAAGATAGCGGATCTTACACCGCCATCTTCCAAAAACAAAACAGGCCACTTACAGCTATTTTTTGATGACGCTATTATATTTCCGGGAC
>JAQBOS010000662.1 GCA_028287925.1 Mucilaginibacter sp.
GGCGGCACCGCCTATATGACCGACGCCGGCATGACCGGCGATTATGATTCCGTGATCGGCATGCACAAGGACGAACCGCTGCGCCGCTTCGTCACCGGCATCCCCTCCGGCCGCTTCGAACCCGCCACCGGCCCCGCAACCATGAGCGGCGTCGCCGTGGAAACCGACGACAAGACCGGACTGGCGCTGCGCATCGCACCGGTGCGGCTTGGCGGAAGGCTGGAGCAGACGGTTCCGGGATTTTGGGGCAGCGCAGCCTGACTACAGTTTCGAAGCACGGTCGATTTGATGCTTGTACGTCCGGATGCGGACGCTGCCCGGCATGTCCGAACCACCGCACCCCGACCAACTAGCGCAGTTTCGGATTGAGCCGATCCACCGTCCTCATGGTGAGGAGCGCGCCTGTTGGCGCGCGTCTCGAACCATGAGCTGTGTCGCCCATCCTTCGAGACGCGGTCGAAGACGACCGCTCCTCAGGATGAGGCCGGAGTCTGGATCCGGCGATTCATTTCAAAACGAAAATGCTCTAACCAGTCGGGCGCGACTACAACTGCTTGCTATTGTATACAAGTTTGCGCGAAATTGCGGCGATTGAGGTTGCTCGTACCAATTTGTGCAAATGACCCGCCGCATTTCATTCGATCAGGCATCGCTCGCTCTGCTGGATGCCGCTGTCGATCCCACGCAGTGGGTGAAGGCCATGGACACCGTCGCCCAGTATGCCGGCGCGGACGGAGCCGTCCTGCTGCAGACCCGGGGGCGCGGTCCGGGTACGCCCCATACCGCTTCGATGGATGAGGGCCTCGACGTCTACTTCAGGGACGAGTGGCATCTGCGCGATCAGCGCGAACGTGGCCTGCCTTACATGAGGGCGAAGGGTATCTTCGTCGAACAGGATTTCGCGACACCCGACGAGTTGAACACGTTGGACTATTACCGCGGCTTTGTGGGCAAGTTCGACATGCGGTGGTCCGCCGGCATCGGCTTTGCCAATGACGACGATGAATGGTGCCTCGTCTTCCAACGCGGCGAGAAGGGAGGTTTTTTCGACAAAAGCGAGCAGGCCGACCTTGTGCGGTTCGGGCCCTACCTCAACCGCGCCGCGCAACTCGCGCGCCATCTCGCCTACGCCAATGCGACCGGCATGCTGGATGCCTTCGAGACACTCGGCTGCGCCAGTTTCCTGCTCGACCGTGCCGGGCGGGTGATGCGCCACAACGCACAGGCAGAGCAGTTGCTCGGCAACGGCCTTGCGTTGTCGAGCGGCAGGCTGAGATGCGAGCGCCCCGCCGACAGCCTTGCGCTGGGCCATTTGACCGCCGTGCTGGGCCAGCGCACCGGGTTGATGCCGGCCGACGTGCCTCTCGTCGTGGCGCAGCGGCTGTCGAAGCGCCCGCTGGTGATCCAGGGCATCGCGCTGGCGGGCCTCGCAAGTGCCGTTTTTTCCCCGGCCACGTCGATCCTGCTGGTCTCGGATATCGACAAGCGACCGGCGCCAACGGGCCCCGAGACGACTCAAAAGATCTTTGGATTGACGGCGATGGAAGCGATGCTGCTGTCGGTTCTTGAGCAAGAGGTTCCGTTGCCGGCAGCTGCAGATGCGCTCGGCATTTCGTTCGAGACTGCGCGCTCGCACCTGAAACGGATTTTCTCCAAGACCGGCACCAGTCGGCAGGCCGACCTGTTGATGCTGCTGCGTCGCATTCATCGCTCCGCGCAATAGGCTGCCTCTCGATTTCCTGGAGATCCGGGGGGGCTCACCCAATTGGGTGAAGAACGCCGTCGCCTTTCGTGTCCTGCTGCATCCGTCCGTTCGTTGCGACACCGACCTCCTGACAGGGACCGCGGACCCAATTGGAATCATATGAAGGGAATACTCATGATATCTCTGAAAACGGCAATGCTGGCCGCGGCGCTGCTTGCCGGCATGGCGGCGGCGCATTCGGCGTCGGCGCAGGTCGTCGCCCTTGGCGCCAGCAACACCGAGGGGCACGGCGTTGGCTCGTCGGAGGCCTATCCGGCGCAGCTGGAGCGGATGCTTCAGGCCAAGGGCTCGCATACGCAGGTCAGGAACGCCGGCGTCTTCGGCGACACCACCGCGGGCATGCTCTCGCGGCTGTCCAGTAGCGTCCCCGACGGGACCAAGATTGTCATCCTGCAGTTCGGTGGCAATGATTTCCGTCAAGGCATCACGCCGCCGCAGCGCCAGGCCAACATTGCCAGCATCCAGCAGCAACTGAAGGCGCGCGGCATCAAGACCGTTCAGGCCGATGGATATGTAAAGTCGGCACTGCAATCGGGGATGGCCCAGGGGGACCGCATCCATCTTACCGTCGCGGGTCATCAAAAAGTCGCAGCGCAGCTAGCCGGATCGATCCGCTAGCAGGAAACGACCGAGTTTGTGCCAGCGTTTTTTCGATACAGTTCTTTAGACAAGGCCCGCCTCGGCTTGTGCTGCGGCGGGCCTTGCGTTCGTATCGCTCAGCTCAGTTTGGGATGCCCGGAATGTCGTCAGAGACGGTTCACCATGAGCAACCTCGTGCGGCCACCGATGCGCCGGAGGGGACAGTGAAGCGCAGGCTGCACGCGCGCACGAAAGACTATCTGAAATCCCAGATCCGGGATCGAACGGTGGCCGAACTGGTCATGTTCGCCAAGGGGCTGGCCATTGTTCTCGTCACCGTCGTGCCGATCGTGCTGACGGTGATCGTGGTCTCCAAGGCGATGATCGAGAACGGCATCGTGATGACCGCGCTTCGCGTGCCGCAATCGCTGGAAGTCGCAGGTTACACGTCGGAGACCGCCACGCAGCGGTTGCTCGACGAAATTTCCGCGCTGAACCGGAATTCAAACGCTGCAAAGCCCAAAACGGCGCTCGGCGACACCCAGCTGATCGATGCTCTGTCGTCGATCGAGACGCCCGCCGGAAATATCGACTTGAAGTC
>JAQBOS010000380.1 GCA_028287925.1 Mucilaginibacter sp.
AACTTTTGCATGGTTCGACAATGACAGAAGATTATGCAGAAACTATGAGTTATTGCTTGAGTCTTCTGAAAATATGGTCAAACTCGCCGCTATAAAATTATTATTGAACAAAATTTAAACAGACTCTTAAACTTGGTATTACATGATTTTTAACTGCATCTGTATGCAAAGTGTAGTTTGCTTTACTTAGAAATCTTCTATAATCCCACTCTGAATTTAATCTTTTATTTTCTTCTTCTTTTAGTCTTTGAAATTCCTTTACTAGCAATAATTGAAATCTTGGACTCATCCACATTCCAAAATGAAAAGCTATATCTTTGTGTGCATAAGTTCCACCATACCTTCCAGCCTTTGCTTGTATTCCTATTGCACCCGTTTTTTCAATCCATTCTTTTACAGATAGAACATAGTTATTTCCACCTGCGGTATTTTTAATTGTACCGAAATCGGTATAATTAAAACTTGGATTATACATGGCCTCCCATTCACCTAAATATTCAATAGTGTTTTTTAGACTTAACCATTTGGTTATAATTATGTTTTCATGCTGACTTTTTGCCATATCTGTTAATGATATAAAGTCGCTTTCGTTTTGTGTAAGAATTGTTATTTCAACCCCCTCAACTTTTATTTTACTCATTTTCTCAATTCTTTATAAGTTAATGATTATTTATATTGTTTAAAAGATTATGATATTCAAAAAGTAATAAATTTATCCATTTGCTCTTCTGTAAACTTCAGGGTATCCTTCTGAAAAAGATTATTATCAGCATCAAACTCTTTATTGATGCTGCCGATATGAATTTTTAACGGCATAATGTTCAGGTGCATATAATGGCAAACGCCTGTAAAATGATCAATGCCCCTAATGTTTCCATATTTACCGGATGATAGACCAACAAGCGCGGCTTTTTTTTCATAAAAGCTTTCAGGAAAGCTGCAGGCATCTATAAAAACCTTTAAAACTCCGGGAAAGCTGCCGTTATATTCGGGGATAATAAACAGGAACTTATCGGTTTTTGAAACAAGATCCTGTATCGGCATAAATTCTTCGCTACGCTTTTTGTACAGATCGCTTTCAATTATATTTGCCGGTAATTGGGTTAAAGATAATATACCGGCCTCCAGTCCCTTTTCGCCAAGTTTTTCTTGATAATATTTGGCCAGCTTAAAGGTTGAGCTATCCGGACGGTTTGTAGAAGATATGATGGTAACCATATGGTTAATGTTTGAATTAATGATTTATTGATTAAAAATCAACACAAGAACAAAGTAAATAAATAATCATCGAAAGACTTACGAAGTTTCAAAAACTTCGTAAGTCTGATAGTTACTAACTTTTTCTTTCGGACTTTCCCGACTTTCGGACCAAACTTTGTTTGTAAATAGGTAAAACCTGTGGATTTCGGAATTATTTAAATATGTATCTTTATCCCGCATAAAAACCTTAGGAAAGTACAAATTGCTGTTCCTATATTTCGTTGTTAGTGAAAAACCCATTTATAAATTTTTTTAACGTATAAAATGAGTAAAATTATTGCTTTAGCCAACCAAAAAGGCGGTGTGGGTAAAACTACGTCATCAATAAACCTGGCTGCAAGTTTAGCCGTATTGGAGTTTAAAACATTATTGGTTGATGCCGATCCGCAAGCCAATTCAACCTCGGGTATTGGGTTTGATCCGAGGAACATAAAGAATAGCATTTATGAGTGTATCATTAACCAGATAGACCCGCGTGAAGCTATTCAAAAAACCGAAACCCCGAACCTTGATCTGCTGCCTGCCCATATTGACCTGGTAGGCGCCGAGATAGAAATGATAAACCTTACCGACCGCGAGTATAAAATGAAAGCGGTGCTAAACAGTATAAGGGAGGATTATGATTTTATTATAATTGACTGCTCGCCTTCACTGGGTTTGATCACCATAAACGCTTTAACAGCAGCCGACTCTGTAATTATACCCGTACAATGCGAGTATTTTGCATTGGAAGGTTTAGGCAAACTATTAAACACTATAAAAATTGTACAGTCGAGGTTAAACCCTAAGCTGGAGATAGAAGGCATATTATTAACTATGTATGATGTACGACTGCGCTTATCAAACCAGGTAGTTGAAGAGGTGAGGAGCCATTTTGAAGATATGGTGTTTGATACTATTATTCAGCGTAACACGCGTTTAAGTGAGGCTCCAAGCTTTGGTATATCAGTAATTATGCATGATGCTACCAGCAAAGGGGCAATAAATTATCTTAACCTGGCCCGCGAAATTTTACGCAAAAATGGTTTGGTTAGAGAAGAAGCCACAACAAATACAGCAATAGTATAATTAAAAGATGAGTGCAGAAAAAAGAAACGCTTTAGGAAGAGGATTAAGTGCATTGCTGAATGATTCGGAAAGTGTTAATCAAAGTCAAAATAATAAAGCAAATAACGTTTCCTCCGGCCCCGAAGTTAACAGCCTGGGTTCGGTAAACGAGATAAAATTATCTGAAATAGAAGTTAATCCGTTTCAGCCCCGTACTGATTTTGACCAGGAAGCTTTGGCAGAACTGGCTGACTCAATAAAACTACAGGGACTTATCCAGCCTATTACTGTTAGGCGCCTGAACGCACATAGCTACCAGTTGATCTCCGGCGAACGCCGCTTACGTGCCTCAAAACTTGCCGGTTTAACACACATCCCGGTTTATATCCGTAGTGCCAATGATCAGCAAATGCTGGAAATGGCACTTATTGAAAACCTGCAGCGCGAAAATCTGAATGCTATTGAAGTGGCACTTAGCTTGCAACGGATGATTGAGGAATGTAACCTTAAACAGGATGAATTGGGCGAGCGTGTAAGTAAGAACCGGTCGACTGTAACTAACTACCTGCGCCTGTTAAAATTACCTCCGGCTATCCAGGCTTCTATCCGTGAAGGTGAAATTACCATGGGCCATGCCAAGGCATTGATCACTATTGACGATCCCACAAAACAAATATATATCCATCAACATATTATTCAGCAGGGTTTATCCGTTCGTAAGACAGAGGAACTGGTTCGTGATATGCAAAGGGCGCCTGTAAAAAAGGAAGGTAAACAACCTGAGCCGATTTCGTTCCAGGTTCAAAAGATACAGGACGACCTGGCATCTAAATTCAGCTCAAGAGTTAAGCTGAAAATTGGCGGGCAGGGTCGGGGTACAATTGAGATCCCCTTTTTATCAGAAAGTGATCTTAGCCGGATCCTGGAAATTATGGATTGGTAAAACATATTCCCTTAAAACAAGGGTTTTTTAATGTAACAGATGTATAAATATTTGCTTATTACCTGGCTGCTTGCCGGATTTGTTTTTACTGCCAGGGCACAAACGCCTGATACAACAATCAAAACTGTTGTAAAAGGTAAAATGGATACACTTAAGGCAACGCGTCAGGATACCGATATAATAAGATCAGGCGCACCCAAAATACGGAAAGAGAAAGTTTATCACCCCGATACTTTGCACAGCCCGCATAAGGCGGTTATCCGCTCCCTGCTAATTCCGGGATTGGGGCAGATATATAATCACAGGGTTTGGAAAGTACCTATTATTTATGGTGCGCTTGGCCTTTTTGGATGGGGAATAGTATTTAATGCCCAGTATTACAAGGAGTTTTTACAACTGTCAATATACCGGAATCATTTGATAACGCCAAAGCCTGGTGATCCTTATTATGCTGAATATAATGCGTATAAGGCCGCAGGATATGGCGACCAGGCAATTTATGATGCAAAAGACGGCTACCGCCGCAACCGTGATCTTTGTATATTAGGAGCTGTAGCTTTTTGGGGTATAAATGCTATTGATGCATATATCGACGCCAAATTTATCCATAGCTATTCGCTTGACAATAATTTTTCAATGCGGATAACGCCCGGCCTGATCAATCAACCAACTATTTACGCTCAAAATTCTGTCGGTTCATATATTCCGGGGATAAAAATTACCTTTACACTTTGATAATTGTTCAAGGTTACAGATCTTGTCAATCATCAGGCAGTATGGTTGTTAGCATCACATCAAAAAAATAAAAACCGGAATGAAGATCGCATTATTAGGATACGGGAAAATGGGCAAGATAATTGAAAAAATTGCCGCCGATCGCAAGCACGAAATCGTATTAAAAATTGACCAGGATAACCAGGATGAGCTAACTGCCGAAAACCTGCAAATGGCCGATGTTGCCATTGAGTTTAGCACACCGGGTACTGTATTAAGTAATATTGAGCACTGCCTTAATGCTGGCGTGCCTGTTGTTGTTGGCACAACCGGCTGGTATAGTAGCCTGCCAAAGTTAAAAGCGCAATATGAGAGCAGCAGCACAGCCCTGTTGTATGCCACAAATTTCAGCGTTGGCGTAAATATATTTTTCCACGTTAATAAGGTACTTGCAAAGCTGATGAACAATTACCCGTATTATGATGTGCAGGTTGAAGAGATCCACCATACTCAAAAGCTTGATTCGCCAAGTGGTACGGCCATAACCATTGCTGAAGGAATAGTTGAAAACCTCCACTCGAAAAAAGAATGGGTTAATTCTCTTACAGCCGACGGCGCCGAAACAGCGGATGATAATGTAAAAAGCGATCAGCTGCTGATAGAATCCTTCCGCATTGACAGCGTGCCGGGTACACATACCGTTATCTATGATTCGGAAGTGGACTCGATAGAATTTAAACATACCGCTCATAACCGTAACGGCTTTGCATTAGGTGCCGTATTGGCTGCTGAATGGATCCAGGGAAAAACAGGATTCCATTCGGTTGAAGATATGTTTGATTTTTAATAAGATATGAGACAAGAGATGTGAGATATGAGACAAGGAATAATACAAAGTGCTATTGAATTTTCATCCTGACTCTTGTTTCTTGATTCTTGACTCCAAATAATAAAATATTATCCTCATTATTGTAAACATGAACTGGAAATTCTGGAGTAAAAAGAAAGATACCCCTAAAAAAAAGAAAAGCGCTGTACGCGAGTGGACTGATGCTATCGTTTTCGCTGTAATAGCGGCAACTTTGATCCGTACTTTTTTTATAGAAGCCTATGTAATACCTACCCCATCAATGGAAAGATCGCTGCTTGTTGGCGACTTTTTGTTTGTAAGCAAGGTGAATTACGGCGCCCGCACACCTATAACACCAATTGCATTCCCGTTTGCCCACCATACCATGCCGCTTATTAATACCAAGGCCTATTGGGATGGGATCCAGCTTCCTTATTACCGCTTACCTGGTTTAAGTGATGTAAAAAAAGGCGATGTGGTAGTATTTAACTATCCTATGGATGCCGATTCGCCGTTTTACCGGCCGGTTGATAAACGCGAAAACTTTATAAAACGTTGCCAGGGTGCTCCGGGCGATACTTTAAGTGTTGTTGACGGACAGGTATATGTAAACCGCAAAGCCGCCCCTACTCCGCCTGGGGAGCAGATGGAATACAGTTATTCAACCAATGGTGTTGATCTTAACCCGCAAATTACGGATGAGCTTAACATAACACTTTATGAAGGGCATACTTATCAGGCTATGACGAAAGAATCTGCTGATAAATTAAAAGGATACTCAAACATAAAATCACTTAAACCGATCCTTTCTCAAAAGGGGGTGAGTGATCCTAATGGCCCGGTTTACCCTACCAACCCGCTTCACCCGGTTGGCCCGCCTAACCTGATGCTTAACGGCAAACAACCTGACTTTAAATGGAGCGTTGATAATTATGGCCCCATCATTATTCCTAAAAAAGGGTGGACAGTAAAGCTTGACAGTATGACCTACCCGCTTTATGAGCGTTGTATTAGAACGTATGAGAACAACAAGCTGGAAGTTAAAGGCAGCGATATTTTTATAAACGGTAAAAAGGCCGACAGCTATACCTTTAAAATGAATTACTTCTGGATGATGGGCGACAACCGTCATGATTCAGACGATTCACGCTTCTGGGGTTTTGTACCTGAGGACCATATTGTTGGTAAAGCCTTATTTATCTGGATGAGCTGGGATGATAATGCATCATTCTTCAGCAAGATTCGTTGGAGCAGGTTATTCAACGGCATTCATTAATTGGAAACAGGGAGCTTAATAGGGACCTATTTAATAGCGTCCCCATTAATTATCCTGTGTTTGGCAGGTTACTGGAAACTGTTTAAAAAAGCAGGCCGTCCGGGCTGGGAAGCGCTGATTCCTGTTTACTCAACCTACATCATGCTAAAGCTAAGCGGAAGGCCCGCCTGGTGGCTTATTTGGCTCTTTATCCCGGTATTTAATGTTATTGTGGGCATCGGGATCTATATGGATTTCGTTAAATCGTATGGGAAATTTACCATAAGGCAACAAGCTGCTGCAATACTATTGCCATTTGTATTTCTCCCAAAATGGGGTTTTGAAAAAAAGACCCAATACCTTGGGCAATCGGCAAACATCGGGTTTAAAGAAGCGCACCGGGAAAAACTAATTAAATCGTCAACCAGGGAGTGGACAGAAGCAATATTATTTGCCATGCTTGCAGCCACACTGATCCGTACCTTTTTTATTGAGGCTTACGTTATTCCAAGCGGATCAATGGAAAGCTCGCTTTTAATTGGCGATTATTTATTTGTGAGCAAGGTTAACTTTGGTCCGCGTACGCCAATTACGCCGGTTTCCTTTCCTTTTGCCCATCACACCATGCCGCTTATTAATACTAAAGCTTACTGGGATGGTATTAAATTGCCTTATTTTCGTCTGCCGGGGTTAAGCCACGTTAAAAAGGGCGATGTTGTTGTTTTTAATTATCCCATGGATGCCGATTCACCGTATTACCGACCGGTTGATAAACGCGAAAACTATATTAAACGCTGCCAGGCAACGCCCGGGGATACACTGATGATCATCAATGCGCAGGTTTACGTAAATGGTAAAAAAGCGCTAAACCCTGTGGATGGGCAGCCGGCATATATTGTACATACAAACGGGCAACTGCTTGATTCGCTTATTTTACGGGAGCTGCATATTGATGTACGGCAGCAATTTGGAGATAATGACTATGAAATGCTGATGACCCGCCAATCTGCCAAAACAATGAGCACTTACCCTAACGTTAAATCGATAACTGAATATTACCAGAATATCTCAGGGTTTGACGCATCCATCTTTCCGCATGATAAACACTTCAGATGGACATTAGATAACCTTGGACCTATCATCATCCCTAAAAAAGGCTGGACAATTACGTTGAATGACTTAACTATCCCAATGTATAAACGGGTTATTGAGGTGTATGAAAACAACAAGGTTACTATCTCAGGCAAGGATCTTATCATCAATGGAAAAAAAGCTACAACTTATACTTTTAAACAGGATTATTACTGGATGATGGGCGATAACCGCCATAACTCGGAAGATTCGCGATTTTGGGGATTTGTGCCCGAAGATCATATTGTTGGTAAGGCACTGTTTATATGGATGAGCACCGATGAAACCGCCGATTTTTTACACCAGACCCGGTGGAGAAGGATCTTTAAGTGGATAAGGTAAATTTGGTTGATTGAGTTGATTGGGAGAGTGGTTGATTAAGTTACATCTCCAACAAAAATTTCCCTTTTAGGGGGCCAGAGGGGCTATCCCAAACTTCTCAGCCAGCCCGTTCAAATCCTCCACAACCGCATCAACAAGTGGGATGCCGTTTACTTTTCTATCGGCTTCGGCTTCCAGCTCCGGCTCGCCGGGGATAATAACTTTTTGATCAGGATCAACTGTTTGTGCCGATTTAAAGCGGCTTATCCAGTTATCCAGATGTGCTTTAAATTCATCAATAGGGCGGAAGCCATCCACCCGCATAGCGCCTACAAAATGACCGATGCCCAGGCCAACAGGGTCGGCCGGTGGCTGTAAAAAAGCAACAAATGGCGGCACCCACGGGCCATAATTAGCACCTGATAATACTGCTGAAAGAATATCAACCGTTGCGCTCAAGCCAAAGCCTTTATGGCTGCCATGTTCCTTATCGCCGCCCAATGGCAAAAGCGATCCGCCGGATTTTAAAGCATGCGGATCGGTGGTATAATTACCTTCGGCATCCTGGATCCACCCTTCAGGAACAGGTTTGCCGGCACGCTGCGCGATCTCTAATTTACCGTTTGCCGCTGCTGAAGTAGCCATATCAACCACTACCGGGGGATATTTACCCGCCGGAAAAGCGTAGCACATGGGATTAGTCCCCAGCAATCTTTCGTTTGAGTAAGTTGGCGCAACCAGCGGACTGGCATTGGTCATGGCAAAACCGATCATGTCTTTTTCAACCGCCAGCAGGCTATGATAACCCGCAATTCCAAAATGATTAGAGTTTCGCACTGATACCCATCCTGAACCATATTGTTCAGCCTTTTGAATAGCTAAACGCATTGCAAAGGGGGCAACAACCAAACCTAAACCCGCATCGCCATCAACAGTGGCTGTGGTAGGTGTTTCGTGAACAATAGTGATATTGGGGTTAGCGTTTATCCGTTTGCTTTCCCAAAGGCGCACATAACCCACCAGGCGTGCAACGCCGTGTGAGTCGATTCCACGAAGATCTGCTTGCAACAATACATCAGCAGCAAGAGTTGCATGTTCAATGCTGCAACCCATGGCAAGAAAGATATTTTTGGTGAAATTACGGAGGACTGATTGGGAGACAAGCATAGGCAAATATAATAGGTTTGGTTGTAGCCAGATTTACGAAGTTTTGAAAACTTCGTAAATCTTATTCAGAATCTAATTTCTTTAAAATCTCCAACCCCTCATTCCACTCACCAAAGCCTGACTGCACATTAATATGCCCTGCATCACCAATGTTGATTAATTCGCTACCCCAGCTTTCTGCAAAAAGTTTTGCCCTGTCAAATTTTACATAAAAGTCATTTGTGCTGGCTACCACTATTGATTTGAATGGCAGGTTAAAAAGCGGGACAGGCTTAAACCCTGTTGTTCCTTGTGGGTAGGTATCGGCTTCAGTGTCACTCGGTCCTACTAATAAGGCGCCTTTAATTTTTATATCAAACTTTAAAGCCCAGTAAGCTATAGTTGAACAGGCTAAACTATGGCCAACCAATATCACATTAGCAGGATCATGTTTTTTAACTTCATTATTAATTGCTTCGATCCAATCGGAACAAAAGGGGGTATCCCATTCTTTCTGCTCAACGCGGGTAAAATTAAACTGGTTTTCCCAAATAGATTGCCAATGCTGCGGCCCTGAATTGCCAAGACCGGGGATGATTAGGATTGTGGATTGGAAAGTCATAGGTAAAGTATTTTATTTTTCTGTAAGCACCGTAAACTTAAAATCCAACGGCTCAAAGTGCCGGATGAGCTCATCAATAAATTTCTGGCCCCATTTCACGTAAAACAGGCCGAAATTTTCTGAACGCTCCTGTAAGCTGTCTTTTGGGAAAATATCACCTTTAATATGTTCGACCTGCTCCAGGCGGGTAAGGTAATTGCGTTTTTCGGCTTTTATCAGCTTTTTCTCCAGGTTATCAATCGCATGTTTTAACCGGGCCTGTACCGCATCTGCTGACGGAGCAAGTGTATTGTCTATTTTGTAAGCGCGCAGCTTTATCTTTTCAAAAACACTGGTCAGTTCGCGCCATTCTTCGGTAAGACTTAAATTGTGGCAGCTGTGCTTTTTTATCCAGTCGTTTTTTATGGTATCACTGGTTTTGAACAGGTCGGCAGGATGCAGATCCATTTTAGCAATTTTTGATGCAGTTTCCTTGCCGATCACCAGGCCTGAATTCCGCAGGATCAGGATAGGGAAATCAACCTTATAATGCTCGAAATTTGATTTTAGCTCCAGCCAGTATACCACCTCAGCACCGCCGCCTATATAGGCAATGTTTGGTAAAATGCATTCCTGGTAAAGTGGGCGCATCACCACATTCGGGCTAAACCGTTCCGGATATTGGCTGATCTCTTTTTTTAGCTCAGCTTCTGTAAATTTTATCCCGCTGTTTAATACATTATAACTGTCATGCTCAAAAACTATCCGCTCGCGCAGGCCATCCATCAAATAAAAGAAATTGATCTCGCGTGGGTTTACCTGGATGTGAACGCCGAGGTCATGCAATTGCTTATTTGTAGCTTCAATATTTTTAAAGCTGTTTTGCTCAATTATATCCTGCTCAATTATAGGGGCAAATGATTGTTTAAAACGGTGGTCGTCGGCGTCAATAATTACAAGGCCATACTGACCAAACAAGGCATTAACCAAATAGCGGGTAGCATCTGCCAGCTTATCAAATTTAGTATAGGCGGTTTCAACAATTTCGGCAAGCTCATTGGCATGGCGCTCAATACCTAAAGCGCCTTTATATTGATTGAGCGCCTGGCGCATGGTATCCGGGTTTATCCGCCCGGTAGCGCCTGATGCTTCATACCACCAATGCACTTTTTTGCCACCGATATTGGTGTAGTTTATCTCCGCAAAATCGTGGTCTTCAGATGCCATCCAGTAAACCGGCACAAAGTTTTTATCAGGAAATTGCTCCTTTAGCTGACCAGCTAATTTTATAGCCGTAACAATTTTATAAATAAAATACAGCGGCCCGGCGAATATATTTAGCTGGTGACCCGTAGTAATGGTATATGAGTTGTTGTTTTTAAGAAGGGAGATATTGTTTTGAACCTTATCCCGGTGAGGCATTTTGCTGTATTGATCTGATAATATCTTTACAAGGATCTCGCGGTCAGCAACTACTTTTTTATTCTTCAGTAGTTCTGTGAATCCATTCAAATCCGGCCGGTAACCATAAAACGGGCGAAGCGCCGGTGCGTCTTCCAGGTAATCAATAACGGTTGGGGAAAACGATCCCGTGTCTTTATAATTTATACAGGCTGAGTCCATTTTTTGATTTCGGATGTCGGATGTTCCATTTCGAATTTATGGAAACCCGGCGTAAACATCAACTTACCATCCATTGTTAAAGATGTCGAATTTATACTTTAAAATTATAAAATAAACATCCTATAAATCAAAAGGGGTTTATTTTACAATATGTCCATAAAGATCAAAGTCTTCTGCGGCATCAATCTGCACATTTACAAAGCTGCCAATGGTGGCATAATCAATTTTGGCATCAATTAAAACTTCGTTATCAACCTCGGGCGAATCATATTCCGTACGGCCAACAAAATAGTCGCCATCTTTTTTATCAACCAAAACTTTATAGGTATTGCCTATTTTTTCCTGGTTTTTATCAAATGAAATTCCCTGCTGAATTTCCATTATGGCATCGGCGCGTTGTTGTTTCACTTCTTCAGGCACATCGTCAACCAGGGAATGTGCATGTGTTTTTTCTTCGTGCGAGTAGGTGAAACAGCCTAAACGATCGAATTTTGTGTCCTCAACCCATTGCTGCATTTCGTCAAAATCACGTTCGGTTTCGCCCGGGTAACCGGTTATCAGCGTGGTACGCATAGCAATCCCCGGAACCTTATCACGGATCTGGTTTACCACATCAATAGTTTTTTGTTTGGTGATGCCGCGGCGCATTGATTTTAGCATATCATCGCTGATGTGCTGCAATGGCATATCCATGTATTTGCAAATATTATCACGCTCATTCATCACATCCAGGATCTCCATCGGGAAGCCTGAAGGGTAAGCGTATTGCAACCTGATCCACTCAATGCCGTTAACATCAGATAAGCGGCGAAGCAATTCATCTAAATTACGTTTTCCATAAAGATCCAAACCATAATAGGTTAGGTCCTGTGCAATTAATATCAGTTCTTTTGTGCCGTTTTTGGCTAAAGCCTGCGCATCCTTAACCAATTGGTCAATAGGTGAGCTTAAGTGCTTGCCGCGCATCAAAGGGATAGCACAAAATGAGCACGGACGGTTACATCCTTCGGCTATTTTAAAATAAGCAAAATGTTTTGGGGTAGTTAAGAGGCGTTCGCCTATCAGCTCATGTTTGTAATCAGCGCCGACTGAACTTAACAGGTTTTGCAGGTCATTGGTGCCAAACCATGAATCCACATTACTGATCTCGGCTTCAAGCTCGGGCTTATAACGTTCAGACAGGCAGCCGGTAACAATTACTTTTCCAACTTTTCCCTGCTCTTTCAGCTCGCTGTACTGAAGAATAGTATCAATAGATTCCTGCTTGGCATTATCGATAAAACCACAGGTATTTATTACAATAATATCATCACTGTTTACCTTTTCAGCCTCATGCACCACATCAAAATGGTTGCCTTTCAGCTGGCCCATCAAGATCTCGGAATCGTAAATATTTTTGCTGCAGCCTAAAGTAACTACGTTTACACGTGGTTTGCTTGTAATTACCGGTCTGCTAATTTCTTTTGTTTTCATTTTTATTCCCAATTGTCATTGCGAGGAGGAACGACGAAGCAACCCCGTAATTGTCTGAACCATGATTTACCTGATTTACGGATTTCTTGATCTTTTGCCGAGAATAACATCAGGGCATTCCTTAAATCAAGTAAATCATGGTTCAAAAAAAAGCTTCGCTATCGCCGCAATGACAATGTTTTTTATTGTTTGAATAATGAGTCGACGAAGGCCTGCCTGTCAAACAATTGCAGATCATTCATGCTTTCACCAACACCTATATATTTTACCGGGATCTTAAACTGATCCGAAATTCCTATCACCACACCACCTTTTGCAGTACCATCAAGTTTGGTTAAAGCCAGGGCATTAACATCGGTGGCTTCAGTAAACTGCTTGCATTGTTCAATAGCGTTTTGCCCGGTTGAGGCATCCAGCACCAGCAAAATCTCGTGAGGGGCGCCGGGAACAACCTTTTGCATTACATTTTTGATTTTGGTAAGCTCGTTCATCAGCCCTACCTTATTATGTAAACGGCCCGCGGTATCTATAATTGCAACGTCATCGCCATTAGCAACAGCTGAACGTAAAGTATCGTAAGCAACAGATGCGGGATCTGACCCCATGGCCTGCGCTACAACTTTTACGCCTACCCGTTCGCCCCATAACTGGATTTGCGCAACCGCCGCAGCTCTGAAAGTATCGGCAGCGCCTAAAACAACCTTGTTACCAGCCTGTTTTAACTTATGGGCCAGCTTACCTATAGTAGTAGTTTTGCCTACGCCATTTACGCCAACTACCATTATTACATATGGTTTATGTGTACCGTACTCAAAGCTGGTGAAATCGTTACTGTTGTTCTCGGCGAGGAGTTTCTGAATTTCATCCTTTAACAGGGAATTCAGTTCAGATGTGCTGATATATTTATCACGGGCAACACGCGCCTGGATGCGCTCAATAATTTTCAGCGTGGTTTTTACGCCAACATCCGATGTTACCAGCACTTCTTCCAGATCATCCAGCACATCATCATCTACAGATGATTTGCCGGCAACTACCTTGGTTATTTTTGAAAAAAAGTTATCCTTTGTTTTTTCTAAACCGGTATCCAGCGCCTCTTGCTCTTGCGGAGTGCTTTCCTTTTTTTTGAAAAAATCGAATAATCCCATGTTTTTAATGTGCGGATATGCAAATGTGCGGATAAAATTAATGTGCAAATGTGCGGATTTTAGATGTGCGGATGATGTTTTATTTCATAATTCGCATATCTGCACATCCACGCATCCGCACATCAATAAAAAAAGCCTTCCCGTATAAACAAGATGGCTTTTATATTTTGATCGAAAATTATTATTATAATTTCCCGGCTATCGCATCCTTAACGAAATCGTTAGCTACGATCTGCTCTTTGAAAGAGTAAGCACCAGTACGTGGTGACTTAGCCATTGTTATAACTTTTGAATATTCTTTGCCTTTACCTGCTACTTTTAGCGTTGCAACTACTTTCTTTGCCATGTCTTTTTATGTTTGAATTAGTGACTTAGTGAATTAGTGATTGTCCGGCTGCTTCGTTAACCTAATCAACCCAATCAACTTTAAACAACCAATTACTTTATCTCTTTATGAACAGTTACTTTTCTTAAAACCGGGTTGAATTTCTTCATTTCCAGTCTTTCTGTTGTATTTTTCTTGTTCTTAGTGGTAATATAACGAGACATACCAGGCATGCCACTTGTTTTATGCTCGGTGCATTCTAAAATTACCTGAACTCTATTGCCTTTCTTAGCCATTTTCTTTATTTATTGAATTAGCGAATGAGTGAATTAGTGATTTGTAGCAATTGGTATCCTGAACTTAATCAACCCAATAAGCTTAATCAACCAATTAACCTTCTACTAAATGTATCCTTTTTTAACAAATTTATTGATACAAGCAGTTATACCATTTTTGCTGATAGTTTTAACAGCTGAAGTAGACACCTTTAAGGTTATCCATTTATCTTCCTCAGGAATATAAAACTTCTTAAGTTTTAAGTTTGGATGAAATCTGCGTTTGGTTTTAACGTTTGAGTTAGAAACGTTGTTACCTACTAAAGATCTTTTTCCTGTTAGATCACAAATTCTTGACATGACAAATCTTTTTAATTATCCCTTTTTGTAAAGAGTTTGCAAATATCAGGATTTTATGTGAAATAGGCAATACTGTTTTAAAAATATTTTTCTTTTATTTTAAGGATGTTCTGAACGTTAACATTTTCCCTTTTAATAATAGAAAATCTCGCGTAATATCGTCGAAATCGGCACAGCTGCCCCGGATGTGAGTTTTTTGTTGGAAACCCGGTTGGTCCAATTGCCCATTTTGTCAAAACTTGTATGTTTAACATCGACATGATAGCGGTATTGTGGATCGGCGTCCCAATTTTCTTCCTCCATTAAAAGATCATCTGAATTATATTTATAAGTCCGCTTCATTGTCAGTTTACCGTTTTTATCGAAATATTGAAACTCTACCAGGTTATTCTTGTTATCGTACTTATAAATACTTTTAAAGTTTGGCTGACCGTTTTTAAAATGACTATAATATTCATCCAAATTCCCTTTTGAGTTAAATTTCAAACCGAGGTACTGATCTTTTTCATTACCAACAATTTCTATCTTCTTTCCGCCAGCATCACTTTTGTCAATATAACGATCTTTAGTATAGCTTCCATGCCGTGTCCTTCGCCGGGTTTCCAGGGTGTTTCCTTTCTCATCATATATCGTTGTATCTGTAAATTCCACACCAATTGTCCCTGGCGCGTAATGACGTTCTACTACCTGTTTTACCTTGCCGTATAAAATATCATCATAAAACAGCGTTCTGATCTTTTGACCGAAACCAGTATGTACAAGAAACAGCATTATACCAATCGACAGATAAATTACCTTTTTCATGTGATTCCAGTGAGTGCATTAAAAGTATAAATTAATCAGATACTTTTCCAGTCTGTACCGGAGAAAATATCGCGAGGACAAATGGTAGTAGGTTAATCTTCTTAAAATATTTTAAAAAGTTTCGATTTGTTATTCGCTTAACACAAAAATTAGTAATTTTCGCCCACCAATTCCAGATACTATGAAAACCGCAATGAAGATCGCATCTTTTGAAGAATACAAACAAGTTTATAAGCAAAGCGTTGAGCAGCCTGAACAATTTTGGGAAAGCATTGCCAATAATTTTTTGTGGCGCAAAAAGTGGGACAAAGTGCTTGAATGGAATTTTAAAGAACCCAATATTAAATGGTTCCAGGGTGCAAAGCTTAATATCACAGAAAACTGTCTTGACCGCCACCTGGAAACTTTGGGAGATAAACCTGCTATTTTGTGGGAACCTAATGATCCGC
>JAQBOS010000475.1 GCA_028287925.1 Mucilaginibacter sp.
GCGCATAACCAAATTGAAACAGGATAATAAACAAGAGAAAGCTGAATAGTTTTTTTGATCTCATAATCAGTTTTTAAAGAATACTATCAAATTTTATTTTCTATGTATGTCCCATGGGACAATATTATTTAGTTAAGAAAACCCCGTCGGGTACGGAACTTCGCCGATGTTGCGTACTTGACGGCACGCTAAATGATCAATGATTGTGTTTCCAACCGACGTTTTGCGTCTACGACGCATTTATATATAAAAACGATATATTTCTTAACAACCATTTCAAAACTTATTATCAGCAAGCCACTTTTCAATAAGCTGCGGGTATACTGAGGTGCCGCCTGTTTTATTTCTTATCCCATAACCATGGCCACCTTTTGGATAAAGATGCATCTCTGCCGCAACTTTGGCCTTTTTAAGCGTAAGATAATAATACAGGGCATTTTCAACATTAACGGGGTCATCTTCTGTTTGCATGATAAATGTTGGCGGTGTATTTTCAGTAACCTTTATCTCCGGTGCAAGTTGGCCTTCTTCCTTTTCATCAATTAAGTAAGCCGGATAGGTTAATATAGTAAAGTCGGGACGGCAGCTTACTTCGTCTGCTGCATCAACCTGCGGATACGTTCTTTTATCGTAAGTGTTACTTACCAAAGCAGAAAGATGCCCACCTGCCGAAAAGCCCATAATCCCAATATGATCCGGCTTTATGCCCCATTTGGCCGCATTAAACCGTACCAAACCTAATGCCCTTTGTACGTCCTGCAGTGGTGCTTCATACCTCAACTTTCCGGGCAAAGCAGGAACCCGGTATTTCAATAATATAGCGGTAACACCTATTGAATTAAACCAGGTACATAACTCAGTTCCTTCCAGATCCAGGGCAAGGATGCCGTAGCCTCCGCCGGGGCAAACAATAATTGCGGTCCCGTTTGCATTTTTTGGCATGAAAATTTTAATTGTGGGGTTGGTAATATCTGCCAGGCGGATCACGCTCTTACCTTCAACTAAACCTTCGCCGGGCTTGGATATGTCATGTTCAATTAATTTATGCCCGTTAGCTGTATCCGTAAGCCTGTTTTGCGGCCACAGGCTTATTTCGACAGGAACCTGTGCTTTTGCTGTTATACTTATAATAGATGCGATAATCATTATAAACTTTTTCATGTTAGGCCGGAGATGGTAGCAGCAAGATACGAGAATCAGGTTGAAAGAAGCAAGTTAAAAGAGTCGGGGTACAAAGAAACTTCCTTTGTACCCCGGCCCCAGATCTTTTATCTGCTGACTACTTTATATTTATTATGTAACTAAACTTTTGCGATTCGGAAAAAGGCGTGCATGATGCTATAGGTGTTGGTCCGCATGAATTTGACCCGACACCCAGCGTGCGTGCATCAACACATAAAACCGTCGCGCTGCTTTTTGGCAAATCAATCCGGTATTCTACATTTTCCATTTCCTCATCACTGTACGGCAATGCCGACACCTGCAGAAGCGCTGTATCTTTTTTTACCGTTAATGATGATCCTGAGTTTGCACTTACCCGCGCCCAGCGTACATCCTCATGGTTGCCGGCTTCCATTGGTTTTTCATAAGGCGTTAACTGTTGTTTAACCGTACTTTGATACTGGCCCACATCAAACCCAAGCTTGCGGTCTGAATAGTTTTCCATTGGGCCCCTGCCAAAGTAATTAAACTGGTCATAATCTTTGTTCAGCATAAACCGTACCCCTACCCTTGCAAGCGGGATAGTTGCGTTATTGAAGGAAACATCATTACTAACTTTTATCGTTCCGTCACCACCTATTTCGTAGTCAACTTTATGGGTAACTACAAAACCATTTCTGCCTTTACCTTCCAGTTCAGCATTTATCTCAACATTATTATCGTCTTTTTGCTTAAAAGAAGCTTTGGTTACAGACCATACTAATTTTTTAAGCCCATACTTTTCCCACGACTCATTTGCCCACATATCATCATTACGGTGAGGTGCGCGCCACAGATGCAGCATAGGGCCACCCTGGTTGGTAAGCATATTGTTGTTATGGCTCTTTATTTCAGTGAACGTTCCTTTAGTTTTACTGAAAACCAGGTTAAAATCTTTACCGGACACATAAATGTTATTATCGTCATTTGATGCTTTTACCGGTGCGCTAACATTCTTTTGACTTTCTGCCGCAACCGCACCAACTACAGGTAAGGCAAGCTGTTGCGAAGCAATTTCAAATCCTTTTTTAGCCCAAAGCTCATCTTTTGTAGTAGTAAACGAAACCTTTAAAAAATACTCTGCACCCGGTTTTGGCGTAAATTGGTAAGGTACTTTTATATTTTCGGACTGGCCCGGGGTGATGTGGCCAACAGGCAAAGTGCCTTTGCTTATTTCCAAACCATTTTCTGTTAAGCTCCAGCTTGCTTCAAAACCATCCAGGCTGATAAACTGGTACCGGTTATGAATATTTACTATTCCTTTTGCCAGGTCAACAGGTTTAATGCTGATCCATTGGTAAGCATGCTTTAGTTCCGGGAAGTGCGGTTTAAGTGAGCGATCAGAAAAAACGACCCCTTTATGAATAAAATAATGATCGTTTGGCGTTTCACCAAATCCTCCGCCAAATGCTATAATAGGGTGTTTAGGGTCGAATTTATTGTAGATGCCCTGGTCCTGCCACTCCCAGATACAACCACCTAATAAATTGGGATATTTATCAAACAGGTCGTTATAATCTGCAACGCTGCCCATTGAATTAAACATGGCGTGGGCATACTCGCAAAGGTAAAATGGCTTGGTCAGCTTACTATCGGTAGCATATTTTTCAACCCATCCAAGGGATGTGTACATTTCACTGTCCATATCGGCAGGATTTTGATCACCTATGCCAAAACCCTGGTAATGCGTTGGGCGACCGGGGTCAATACCTTTAATAATATTTAATGCCGCCCTGAAATTTGAACCACCACTGCCGCACTCATTTCCTAACGACCAGATAATTACCGAAGGATGATTTTTGAAATTCTCAACATTGGCCACATTACGATCAATAATGGCGGCCTTTATGCGCGGGTCCTCATTAAACTCATCCCATGCGCCATGACATTCAAGGTTTGCCTCGGCAACCAGGTAGATCCCGTATTCATCGCAAAGCTCATACCATCTTGGGTCATCAGAGTAATGGCAGGTTCTAACATGGTTACAATTAGCCTGCTTTATCAGTTCGATATCTTTTATCATCTGCGCTTCGGTAATGGCATGGCCTACATCCGGCCAGTTTTCATGGCGGTTTACACCTTTAAGCTTTACCGGAACTCCGTTTACAAGGAACAGTCGCCCTTTAATTTCAATTTTGCGGAAACCTGTCCGGGTTGAAACAGTTTCAACGGTTTGATCTTTATCTTTTATAGAAATAACCGTGGTATAAAGTGCAGGTGTTTCCGCTGTCCATTTGCGTGGATGGGTTACCGGGATTCGAACAGTTAAGGCCACTTCGGCTCCGGGCTTCAATGCCGGGATCTCAACTGACCCTTTTGCGTTATCAACCAGTTTATTATTGTCATACAGATCAACAGCTAAACGGCGTGGTTTAGTAGCCACGGTACCAAAATTCTTTACTTTGCCAACCACCTCTAGAGTAGCATTATTGAATGTTTCATCAAAATTGGTTTTTACAAAAAAATCGCGGATATGCTGTTGCGGCGAGCTCCATAACGTAACATTTCTGAAGATGCCGCTCAAACGCCACATATCCTGGTCTTCCAGGTAGGTTCCGGTTGTGAAACGATATACCTCAACGGCAATAACATTGCTGCCTGGTTTTACAAAGCTGGTAATATCAAAATCGGCAGCATTGCGGCTGTTAACACTGTACCCTACTTTTTTGCCGTTAACCCATAGAAAAAAACCGGCGTCAACGCCATCAAAGGTTACAAAAATGCGGCGGCCATTCCAGTTTGCAGGCACCACAAAGTTGCGCCTGTAGCTGCCTACCGGGTTTCTTTCCTTATAAGCGGTAAAACTTACCGGCGGCGTTGTCATTACATGCGGAAAATCCTTTTGAAAAATATAATTGTAATTACTGTAGTATGGTGTACCATAACCCTCAATCTGCCAATTGGAAGGCACCTTTATTGTTGCCCACTTATCAACGTTGTAAGTAGTTTTGTAAAAATCAACCGGACGTTGTTGCGGCCAGCCAACCCAGTTAAATTTCCAGAACCCATTAAGTGTTTTGGCATAGGTTGATGCGTGGCGGTTTGCCTTTAACGCCTCTGTTAAATTTGCATAAGGCATTAAGGTAGCATGTGCAGGTTGTTTATTTATGCCGATGCATTCAGGGTCTTCAATTTCTTTGGGGATAAATGCCGTATCGTTTTTTGTAAGCCAGCTTGCAGATCGCATTTGGGCAATAGCCGCCTTGCCGCTAAAGGCAAATATTAAAATAAGAACTGTTTTTGCAATTTGGTTTTTAAACATCGCTTTGTTTATTGTTAGTCTGACAGTTTAATTATTACAGCCATACTTGCATGATAGCGATACGTCGTTCACTACCATGCAACGGCCAGTTTATGATGATTTTTTGGGTGCGCTTACTTTATCCACTACCCAGTTGCCAATTTTTACACCCTGGGTAACGCCGTTATCAATAGCATCCATAAAGTGGATGCCACCCCAGAACCTGGAAATGGCAGCCTCTTTTGCAGCCTGTGTAAAAGAAGTAAAATGCCTTGGCGGCACTCCGTAACCTACCTCTGTATTATCAGTATATTGAAAATTATCGCCAAAATAATGCGTAAGGATCACAGCAGATGTGGCAGAGACAATGGAGTGCCCGCTGATATATTCAGGAAACGGCGGTGTTTGCAGCAACGGTTTCCAGTTGATATCAATATACCTGCGGATAGCCGTTTCCGGACGGATGCGGTTAGTACGGTATTTATCTTCCCAGCATGAAATAAAGGCATCAAGCAAGCCTGCGGCCACTACGGTATGGATCTCCATGGCTTTAGAAAAACCTGTTTTTGCCTGTGCACAAGCTATGCCCGTAATGCCCATCCAATGTGCTCCCGGCGAGATCTTTTTTAAACCGATAAGCATATGTCCGTTATCCTGCAAAGCAAAGGGGTTACAATCCCAAAAATTTGCGATCGCCTTCTGCTCCGTCGTTAATCCGTTTCCGCTTGCCTTATAGTTCATCAGCAAAAATTTATAAAAGGCAGAATTTTTATCGGTAGAAAACGGGATAGGCGGACCAGGCAGAAACTGCGTGGACGATTTAATTGTTAACGGCCTTACGGTATTAAAATAAGGCTCAACCGGGGCCATATAGGCTGGTGGGGTTGGGTCCCAGGTGCTGTCTGCACCTGCCGGTGAAAACCGTTTGTAATTACTGATGCGATTATATTTATCCTTTTTTGCATAGGCCAGTATTTTCTTACTAATGGCCTGCCCGTAGTGTTTCGAGCTATCAATCACCTCATCTGTAAAACCAATTTTCCGGCATGAATCCAGCAGCTCCTGCTCATATTTTATCATTGAACTGCCTGTGGGTTGCATTTTACCGGCAGTTTCCATCATGGCAACCAACGCGCTTAGCTGGTAATTATAGCCATTTGCAAAATCCGGTTTCTTGATATCAGGATATTCATTTAAAACACCGTGCATACTTTTTATGCTTTTGTCATTCTCTGCCACTACCTCGTAACCGGCAAGGCAGGTGTATGCAAAAAAGCGGGCAGCCAGCGGCGGATTGGTTACGTCATGCACCATTCCAAGTGTTACCCTGTTTATTACTTTGGTAATATCGGCGCTTGTTAATACAGGTTGCTTTTTACTGCTGCAACTATTGTATAAAACGCCAACAGCAAACAGGATAATTATTAAAAATGCCTTAAATCTCATTTGTTTAGTTTTCTTTATAGGCTTTTACCCCAACTTGATTGATCCCGAATAACAGGGTTTTATTTATTTCTATCACGCTCCTTACATCGCCCCAAAGTTTAAAACCCGACTGCTGCTGTGGGATGTATTGAAAATGGCCCTTACCATCACCTTTTAGCAGCATGCCGTAGTTGGCGTCAGATTTACCCATGCGTAGCCTGGCCCGGTTTATATTGCCGCATAACAACAGGTCCTGGTTACCGTCATGATCATAATCCAGTTCAGTAATGGTGTACACAGGCGAAGATTGCACCTGCAACGGCAAGGCTGATGC
>JAQBOS010000436.1 GCA_028287925.1 Mucilaginibacter sp.
CACTAACCAGATCCTGATAGGGCTTATATCAAAGTTCCTTAATTACCAGGTTTGCAAAATCATTGGTAAGGCCATCGGAATAAAGCCCGAACAAGCCATCTGAGCGGTCACTGAGCATAGTTACAGTGAGCGATGGCGTTGTTGAATGATCAACATACACGGTTAGCTGTTTGCCATTAATTACAATAGTAGCATGAAACCACGCATCCATATCGGGAACCGGGGTTACTTTGTTTTCATAAACTCCGGGATGCTCTTTACGCAGCTTTGCATAATCATTATCCGGGATGTGCATATAAGCCACAGACCATTTATGCCTCGAAGTATCGGCATGCTTGAAATTAAAGGGACGAAAATACAGGATATCGCAGGTTGTTGTATCAGTGCCATGAAACGCCACACCCAGGAAGCTTTTCAGAAACTCGTTTTTCCCGCGAAGATCAATATCAATGGTTCCTTCCTTAAAGTTTATCCCTTTGATCCAAACAATCCCTTTAGTAGTAATGGCGCCTTTTTTTGTACCATTCAATATTTTAGTTTCGTGCCCGGCAACAGTTACAATTTGATCTTTCTTTAATAGTTGCTGCAAATTGTAATGCCGGGTTTGGGCATTAACAACCAGGGTGCCACAGGCAATCAATACCAGGCAAAACTTTAATTTTAATAATAATGTTCTTTTCATTTTCCGGTTTTTTAAAATAAACGTGTTATACTGCGGGAAAGGCCTTATTAAAGAAAGCATCCATCAAATGCTGATCTTCCGGGAAATTAAACACCCTGCTGATCAACCCATGCTCAAACTTCCATAACAGGCACGACATCCGTTCAATATTCTCCCCATTTTCCAGGTTGCTCCAGTTCAGGTGACAGTCTATTACATAATCATCACTCACCCCCATAACAATGGGCCTTGCCTGAAACGCAAAACCCTGTAGCTGTTTAAAATATTCCAACACTTCATCCACCCCGTTTTTGGTGCCGCTTAATGGGTGCCGGCCGGGAATAAACCATTTAATATCAGGCGACAGGATCTCCCTGATGGCTTCCGGGTCATTTGCGCCATAAGCGGCAAAAAAACGGTGAATAATTTGTAAATTGGGATGTACCTGGTTCATGGTGTAAGTTGGACGCCTTTGTAATGCTTAATAATTAGTTTGTTTTAACTGAATGACTTACATCATAGAAAAACGTGACAGGCAATTAAGGATTTATTGAATTATTCACAATTTTACTAATTGCTGTTTAATCCTTTTACAACAAAGTACAGGTACTTCGGTATTGTGCCTTCTTCTTCAACAACCCTGTTTTTCGGAAACAACACCGGCTCAAAGCAGGCTTTGCATAAATCAATATCAACATCAGTCAGTGAAACCTTTTGGGATATTATATTTAACAAATAACTATGCATCCGCCCAAGTTATTAATTATTTTATTGATAGTGATCTGGTATCAACTTTGAAATTGTTTAACTTAAAACTAATTTTTATCCTCCTGATTTCCTATCTTTAATTATCAAACCTTACTCCTATGAAAAATTTATCCCGGTTACTATTATTAATTACCCTGATCTCTTCCTGCGTTTCCACACAGAAATTATTTGATAAGGGAGAATACGACAAGGCATTTTATGCTGCGATCAATGATCTGAAAAAGAAGCCTGCTGATGCAAATGCCTTAAAGATCCTTCCCGAAGCTTATAAAGAAGCAGCTTCCAAATATGAGCAGGATCTTATTATTGCCAAAAACAGGAGCGACAAGAAAACAGAGAAGCGGGACCAGATCTATAATAGTTACCAATCGTTGCAGAAAATGTATGATACTTATGTGAATGCCGGTGTACAGGTAAATTCTTTCAGCCCCAAAAACTACAGTACGGAATTAGATCTGGCGACATCAGATGCCGCCTTGGCCCATTATAACAGGGGGATAACATTATTGCAGCGCAACAATCGCGCTGGCGCCAGGAAAGCATATGATAACCTAAAGATGGCTGACAGTTATATTCCTGGTTATAAGGATGTAATTGCGAAGAAACAGGAAGCTTATGATGCTGCCATTACAAATGTGGTGGTTAGCAAGCTGGATCAGCGTTTTGGATATTATTCCATCAATGGTGATTTTTTTGAGCGGGACATTTTATGGAATCTGAATACAATTGGTAACACCAATTATTATAAATTTTACGATGCAAACGACAGCCAAACACAGGACTTGCGGGTTGATCAATACATAGAGCTGAATATGTACAACATATGGTTCAGCAACCTGGCCACCAACAATTATTCCTATACAGTATCTAAAAAGATCCCTGTAAAAAGTGATAAAATGGCTAACAGCACCAGTGTTATTACGGTTTCGGCCACTATACAGGCAACAAGGCGGGTTATCAATTCAAGCGCAGTAATGGATTACCGCATTACAGATGCTGTTTCACAAAAAATAATTGCTGCTGACCAAATTCCGGCCCAATATACCTGGGAAAGCCTAACGGGCAAGTACACCGGCGATTCAAGAGCCTTGAGCGAAAAAGATCTGGCTATAATCCGTGGCGGTTTTAATAACCGGCCTGGCTATGATGAACTATACCGTGAACTTTCCAGGCAGATCATGACCCAGTTTAATTTCAGGATGAGAAGTGTTTATCGTTAAATGAAAGAAATCACGACAATGATCAAGCGTCATTATCAGCATAATAATTCCGCGCAAAACATCAATAGATTGTATGCGGTGCTTTAAGGGTTCAGACGGTTCCATATAGAAAAATTGGCTTGTCTAAAATACTAAAAATCATTATACATGTGCCTGATTTTCTTTGCTTTCAGCGCCATTTCGCATTCATTTTTCTTTTAAATTTTTATACAACCTTTTCCTTTTGATCTACGTAATAACATTTAGGGAAAATAAGGATGAAAAAAATGCTGATAATAATTTGGCTGATGCTTCTTCTTTCTGCGGTGGGTGCTTTGTTTTGGTATAACGAATGGGTGTACCATTTGCCTACTCCTGTTCCCGAAAACTACAAACCAATAAGCCAGGGAAGTATTATTAAATTAAATAGTCTGTTAGAGGCTGATCACACAAAACCCCTGTTTCTTCATTTCTTTAATCCGGATTGCCCGTGTTCCCGGTTTAACATTACAAATTTCAAATCGCTGGTAAAGCGTTACGGCTCCCGGGTAAAATTTGTGATCGTGGTTATTAACAATAATTTATATTCAGCTAAACAGATCAGGGATAAGTTTGATTTGGATCTGCCCGTTATATTCGATACATCTCTTGCTTTCTCCTGCGGGGTTTATTCTACGCCGCAAGCTGTCCTTCTTGACCAGGATCATGTATTATATTATAGGGGAAACTATAACAGTAGCCGTTATTGTACGGACGAGAAAACCAGCTATGCAAAAATAGCACTGACAGGGCTGTTTAATAATCATGAAAAAATGTTTTTTAACCAACTGGCACTAAGGGCATATGGTTGTAGATTGCCCAAATGTACCGGGCAATAACCTTAACCTAACCTTATTATTATGAGTACTCAGCCCGCAGCATTCGGTAACCAAACCACCGCTTTCCAATATGTAATAAAAGAAAGATCGGATAGGCTAATGAACTATTTTCTGATCGGCCATTTTTTAGTTGGGTTAGTATTCGCCTTTTTTTATGATACCTGGCTGATTGCGTTTGGAGTAGGCGGGCTTTCGCTGCTGGCCTATTATTCTGTAAAAATTGCCTTACCACATTCCTCCTTATATCAATACGTTTTAAGCATTGTATTAGGTGTTTTTATGGCACAGTTTATTTACCAAATGCACGGGCTGTTTGAAATGCATTTTTTTGCCTTTATCGGCAGCGCCATACTCATTACTTACCAAAAATGGAAACTCCAGATCCCGTTGCTGATAGTTGTGGTTATTCATCATGGTTCTTTAGGGTACCTGCAGAACATCGGCTTTTCCACTGTTTATTTCACCCAGCTTGATTATTTTACCGTCCAGACTTTTATTATCCATATCCTGCTGGCTGCTGTAATATTTTTTATCTGCGGACTGTGGGCGTACCAATTAAAAAAATATAATGAAGTTCAGATCCTTCAAACCACACAAATGGCCGAACTACAGGAGCAAGCCAAGCTTTCTATTGAACATGAGCGGGATGCCCTTGAAAACTCTAATCAACAACTCAGACAATTAAACCAGGACCTGGAAAAAGCCCGCCATGATGCCGATCAGGCAAACCAGGCAAAGAGTATCTTCCTGGCTACCATGAGCCATGAGATCCGCACCCCGATGAACGGTGTGATAGGAATGGCAGCTTTATTGAATGAAACCCATTTAACAGATGAGCAGCGGATGTTTACCGGTACAATTACCACTTGCGGCGAAACGCTGATCAACGTTATCAACGATGTTTTGGATTTCTCGAAAATTGAATCAGGCAATATTGAACTTGAAAGTGAAGATTTTGATCTGCGCCACTGTTTAGAGGATGTAATTGATATCTTCAGCACCCGGGCAGCGCAAATAGGGTTGGAATTATTTTACCAGATTAAGGAAAATGTGCCTTTGCAGATAGTTGGGGATCATTTACGCCTTAGGCAGATTTTAATTAACCTTGTGGGCAATGCAATGAAATTTACGGAAAGAGGAGAAATCTGCATCTTTGTTTATTTACAAAGAATAGGAGCCGATGGAAAAGTTGAATTAAGGTTTGATGTATTGGATACAGGCATTGGAATCCCCGAAGATAAATTAAACCGCCTGTTTAAAGCATTCTCACAGGTAGACTCATCTACCACAAGGAAATATGGGGGCACCGGGCTGGGTTTGGCAATCTCTGAAAAACTGGTCGCGCTAATGGGTGGGGGGATCAGTGTAAAAAGTAAGCCCGATAAAGGATCTACCTTTTCATTTACGGTTATGACCATGCCCGGCACCAGGGTATTGGAACCTTATATGTATTATAACATGGCAGACCTTGAAGGTGCGAGAATACTGATAGTTGACGACAACTCAACTAATCTTACTATTTTGAACCGCCAGTTTGAATACTGGAAGCTAAAGTCGATCCCGGCGATCTCCGGTCAGGAAGCCCTAACAATCCTATCAAAGAAAATTGAAATAGACCTTGTAATTACGGATATGCAAATGCCTGGCATGGACGGAATAATGCTGGCAGATCTCATCAAGGAAGAACACCCGACTATTCCCATCATCCTGTTGAGTTCTATTGAGGTTGAATTTAAAAACAACCAGCGCCAACTCTTCGTGTCAGTTATGTCAAAACCGATTAAGCAACATGTATTAAGCAAACAAATTCTTAATGCGCTGCACCGGCAGATCTCCCTTAGTGACGAAAAAGTTAACCCGAGCAGGCTATCGGCTGATTTTGGCGGGAGGTATCCCTTAGCAATCCTGATAGTGGAAGATAATCAGATGAACCAACGCGTGATCATGCACATTTTGAATAAAATGGGGTATCAGCCTGATTTAGCTAAAAATGGACAAGAAGCTATTGAAGCAGCAAACCAAAAGGATTACGGAATAATATTAATGGATATGCAAATGCCCGATATAGACGGACTGGAGGCAACAAAGGTTATTCGCCAAACCGTTGTAAAACAACCCGTTATTATTGCCCTTACTGCCAATGCGATGGCAGATGACAGGGAAGCCTGCTTGATGGCCGGAATGGATGACTATATCAGTAAGCCTGTTAAACTTGAAGACCTGATGAATAAGCTTAAAAAATGGTATGAGATCATTTTTTGAAGCGAAAAACCAGGTGATTCAGATAGCTAAAACGGAATAGCCATTTTCTCAATTCACATAAATTTAATCCGGGTTCAACCGGTTGAAAGCCCCCTGTATTTCATCAGGATTTGCTTTAGCCATGGCTGCGCTAAATCCAAATGTAATTTCAACCTTCCCTTCCTCTAACTGTTGAAATACAGCTTCAATAAAATCACTTACCGGCGGGGCTGCATCATGCAGTCCTTTACCGCCAAGGTCAGTATTGAGGGCAGGCGGAATTACTTCAATTACATCAATATTTTTTGATTTAAGCAATTGACGTGACGAGAGCGTAAATGAATGGAAAAACGCTTTTGTAGCGCTATATACCGGCACCTTTGTGAACGGAACAAATGCTAAACCTGACGTTACATTAATAATGGTGCTTAATGCCTTTAAGTTACTAAACAATGCTGTTAAATGAATCGGTGCTTCAATATTAGTAGCGATCTCCGATTTAGCGCGGTCAAAAAAACCATCATCCGTTATCGTCATCCATTGCTGGATCCCTGCATTGTTTACAAGTACATTTAAATCGCTGTGATTTTCTGAAACCCAATTAAATAGTTCTGCGCGTTCTGCTTCAACAGATAAATCGCAAACTTTACTAATTACAGAAGGAAACTTATCAGTAACCTCCTTTAAACTTGATTCCCGTCTTCCGCAAATAATAACCGTGTTTCCTTCCTTAATAAATTTTTCGGTAAGCCCTAAGCCAATGCCACTGGCGCCCCCTGTAATTAAAATTTTGTTGTTTGATAGCTTCATCATTAATTGTATTTGTTTTTGAGATCCAAAATTGCAACAAAAACAATGCAGGTAGTTTGCAAATATCAATCTGTTAATTGCAAAAATCAAACCAATGGGGTTATCATCAAATAATACAGCCGCAGATTCTGATAAACTTCAAAAGTGTTTTATAACAGTAGTTTTACTGCTCACTGTTTGTGCGCTGAAATAGCCTATACAGCCCCCGGTTATATTTGATGTTGGTGTTGCCGGCGCAACCAGGTTGCTATTATTATAGGCTACATCCTCCGCTTCCTTTAAAAAATTAAACGCACCGGCGTCAAGGCCAACTAAACTAACCTTTACCATATCGCCGTGATGGAAGGTGCCGGTATCACAATCCAGGTTATCACGAATATATCTTCCGTTCGATAACCGGTCGTCAAAAGTTTGAAAGTGGTTTACATGGATCCCGTTTTTTTGCATGGAGTATTTGTAATAATTTTTCTGATTTGCAGGGTCCTGGTAATTTGCAGTTGGCCTGATGTTATTTGATACTTCATAGTCAACTGTCACAGAATCCAGCAAAACAGGTTTCGGCATCGTTGATGATGCTGTGTAAGTTTTACCTTCAAGCATTACCTTCAGCTGGTAGGTATCACCCGGTTTACCTACAATGATATGGGTAATGTAATCTCCCTGAGCGGCTTCTGTTAAAACATCTGTTATGTTTGTGGTAACATCTGTTATTACTACTGTAGCACCTGAAACTGCGGGATAAACATTATCAGAATAAAAATTGGCCGTTTTTGAAATGCTGACATGATATGGGCCCGCCGTATCGCTAACCGCCCCCTCAATTACTAACCGGGTTGAATTATTAAGCGCGGGAGTAATGGTTTTAGTGCAGGCGGAAAAAGTAATAATGCAGTATACTATTAAGAATGCTGGTATATTTTTCATCTTATTAAAATTTAAAGTTGTAAGTAGCTGATGGAACCATTTTAAAAAGTGTGGTTTGCTGCACTTGTGTCTTATTCAT
>JAQBOS010000504.1 GCA_028287925.1 Mucilaginibacter sp.
GCGCAGTTAATGCCGGATCATCAAAGCTGGTTTGCGGGTCTTTTAAGTCAATCACATTTCCCTGTGTAATTGCAGAGGGAGAGGCCCCAACGCCAGAGGCGGGAGTCGACTGGGTGTTATTGCCGGATAAATTAATCGGCAGGCCATTTGCGCCCGGTATGGTATCCAATTGATCAATTGATGGATGATAATCGGTGTATGGTGTGGGAGAAGCAACCAGATTTACCGGTGCTTCTCCCGGAGCAGCTTTAAAAAACTGGTTGGCCAGCTTTTCAAGCTCCTTTATGTCCAGTGGGTTTTCAATATTTGTACTCATGGTAATTACCTAATTCAACATCCTCCAAAACTGCTATCGCATCATCAACCAAAACTGCCAGCGAGCAATATAATGACACCAGGTAGGAAGCAATAGCTTTGTTATTGATCCCCATAAAGCGTACGGATAAGCCCGGTGATTGCTCGCCCGGTAAACCCGGCTGAAACAGCCCGACAACACCCTGCCGGCTTTCGCCTGTTCTAAGCAAAATAATCTTCGATTTATTGTTTTCAATAGGTAGTTTATCCGAAGGAATAAGCGGGATCCCCCTCCAGGTTATAAACTGCGACCCAAACAGCGACATTGTTGGCGGCGGAACACCCCTGCGCGTACATTCGCGGCCAAAGGCAGCAATAGCTAAAGGATGCAATAGGAAAAACCCAGGCTCTTTCCAAACTTTTGTGATCAATTCATCTAAATCATCAGGAGTGGGGGGGCCGAGCCTTGTTTTTATCTTTTGACTGGCTGCAACGCTATGCAGCAAGCCGTATTCCTCACTATTGATCAGCTCGCTTTCCTGCCGCTCTTTAACAATTTCAATAGTCAAGCGCAACTGCTCGCTGATCTGGTTATAGGGTTTACTGTAAAGATCAGATACGCGGGTATGTACATCAAGCACTGTATTAACGGCGCTCAGGTTATACTCGCGTGGGTTTTCTACATAGTCAACAAAGGTAGAAGGCAGCTCACGCTCATCCCGCGAAGAGCAGTCAACCTCTACATTTTCCGCATCTTTAACTTTATTCAGCCTGTAAACACCCGATTCAACCGGTACCCAGTTTAGCAGTTGGGGGAGCCAGCGCGGTGTAATTCGTGATAATTGAGGGACCGTACGCGTAGCGATGGCCAATTGCCTGGCGGCTGCGTCGCCTAAGGCTGTCTGTTTTGTTTTTGGATCTGCCATTTTTGAGGATCGGGAATTATGAATGTTTATTTGTTTTTACAATAATATATAAATACTATAGAATTACTATACTATTTTTAAATTTTATTGCAAATACTAACTAAATGGCATAATTAACCCCTCAATTTGGCAACGCAATTTGCTCAACAAGCACATCCCAATGGGCAATTAATAGCTCAAAACGGTGTTGCTCTGCTTTTTGATAATTTTCCTGGTCGGGGAACAATTGTTTTTTAAATGGATCTACAATACTGTAATCCAATGCCAGGTGCTCATTTTTAAAGGTTATGGTTACCTTAAAATCCCACCTGCTGTCTTCGCTGCTGTGAATCACCGGGCTTTCAGCTTTAATGCTGATGATATCACCCTTTTCCCGGAGCTTTTTTAAAAGAGGGTAGTGGTTCTTTTTCCATAATGAGATAAACTCATCGGCATAACCCCATTTAATCTTATAGTAACTTTCAATTGTAAGAGGTTTTGAGGTTGATTGGGCAAAAAGGATACTGCTAACAAGAAGGTTAACAAATAAAAAGAGTATTAATTTTTTCATTTTGTTTAAATTTAAAGTCACCGGCAATGTAACGGCGGCAAAAAGAAATACTAAAATAGTTAAAGGTTTTCAGACCGGGGAATCGGAGGCGCTTAAGACCCAACATTTTGTTTGATATTTTTTGTTGCTTAAGTTTACTTCTATCAAAAAATATACTACGGCCATGTTTACTATCGAACAGATAAATGATGTGCACGAAAAGCTGGGTACAATGAAGGATTTTTTAAGCTATGTAACAGCGCTTAAGTTGCTGGGTGTTGAAAAGTACGACTCGTATTTGACTGACGGGCACTCTCAATACTATGGAGCAGGAGGCTACTATGTTGAATCAGCGCCTGTTCATGAAAAATTGCTCATTGCGGACAATGGTGACAAAGAAAGCTTTCTGCGACATCTCTCTTTACACGAAGAAAGAAAAACTGATTATATGACAATGTCCCTGGGCCTGGCGGAAAGCGGTATAGAAAAGTGGACGATAGATACCAGTGCCGCAACTATCTCTTACTGCGACAAAAAGGGGAATCAACTGTTGACAGAATCAATTGTTTAAAATTCAGGTAATTATAGTATATAAATAAAGGCCCTGTAAGCTGTCGTCATTATTCCATAAAGGAAGCGGCCTTATTTTTCTAAGCTGCTTTTACTTTTTAACCAAAAAAATTCGTGAGCAGGCAATATGTAAGCTGCTACGCCGAATAGTATAATTGATACAATTAAGTCAACGGAAGTAAATTCTTCTAAAACATAATGTCCTACCTCTAATGAAATAAAATACAGGATCCATACAACTATAAAAAAGCGTCTTTTTAGCGAGGTAATGAGTGCTATAGCTATCCCGACCTCAATAAATGGAATTAAGCTTAAGTAAATATCAATAAGAAACGATGGCAGGTTAATTCTTAACGCTGGGTTTAGGAATAGCTTTAGGTAATATTTATGAAAATTTCCATGGCTGCAAAACTTGCTGATTCCGGCAACTAACAAAGTAATAATCATTGTCAGGCGCAGAAGAAGTTCTGCATTTTTTAACGTTTTTAAACTGATACCATTTTCCATTTTAAGTAGATATTTAATTGCTTTATGAAAACACCTTGTACTTTTCTTGCAAAGATGCGATGTATGGGGATTTAAAAAAACGAATTGGATCAAAAAAAACAGTTGATACGGGTCAACTTAATTTCTTTCGACTCTTATTCCCGATCCCTGTTGCATAATGCATGGAGAGATTTGAAGATAGGTCGGTAATAAGCGAAATTATAAATTATTCTTACACTGTTAATCCTTTAACTCATCGTATAGTCTGAATGTTAAAGCTGGTAACATAACGGCTCAACCTTTAATCAGCATTTATTAAACAAAATACATCTATTCTAAACCACAATCCTCACAAAAAAGCCATGAAAAAGCATTTATTTATCCTGTTGTTATGTCTTACTTCAGGTGGCGCGTTTGCGCAAACACATAAGTTAACCATCTATAGTTCTTTTTATCAATATGATTGCTCGGTAAATTATACCGATTACGATAAGCTTTATCCGGATAGTATAAAAACGGCGGTTATGATCGATTATCAAAAAAAATATCAGCTCAATAGAAGAAACAGCAGCATTTTGCTTTTAAGAATGAACCAGGACGGCTGGAAGCTTGTTTCTGTATTTGTTAATAATGGAAGACCTGAATATTTAATGAGCAAAGAAATTTTGCTGGATGATGCCGCCATGAACCTGTATCTCCAAAATTTAAATAGTTTAAGCAAAGGAAAGAATGACGTTTTACCTTTTTTGTGAGATTAACCAGATTAACGAAAAAACGTTATGAATAAGATATTCCATCCCATAACAGTGTATGAAAAAGGCAAGCTACGATAACCCGGCAGATTATTTTTTCGTAAATATCGGGTTAATTAAATAATACAAACTGCCGGATCTGTTTATAAGTAAAATTATTCAATAAAAAAGTTAATGCAATCGAGATACTTATTTAACAATACTCAGACTTAAAAAAATTTATTGTGACTAAAACTTCCAATTTTTTGCGCAAACTTCTATCTTTATTCTTATAACTAACAAGTAAATAAGGCCTTTAATAATCATATCAAAATACCCCCCAATGAAAAACAAACTTTTATTTTTAATACAACCCGGGTTGGGTGTAATGGTGATAATGCTGTCTGTCTCCTTACTTACATCCTGTTCAAAAAAGAGTGAATCCGTACAAACACCTGGATTGATGGGATTTCAATATAATGGGGCCTCGCAGGCACTTCATATTGCTTTTCCATGCGATACGGCTTATCTGGCTGGTATGGCTACTGATGTGATGAGCCTTGAAGTGAATTTAGCTGTGCCTTCGGGTCCTTTTTCCGCTCCTGTATCTGCTACTATTGTTCCTGATGCAGCCGCTTTGAATGCTTATGATGAGGGAATAAAAACCTATTTTTTTCCGGAGCCATTGTATCAGCAGTTACCTGCATCATTGTATACTTTGCAAAATGGGGGAAAGGTGACTATTAATCCGGGACAAAAGAGTGTGAAAATAGCGGTTAATTTTGCCGGGGATAAAATTGATTTTTTTAATAACAATGCTTTTAAAAATGCTTTAAGTTTTAAGCTCATAAATGCACAGGGGGCAACATTGGATTCTGCTTTAAGTAAAGCCGTGGTGATCATAGCGGCAAAAAACCCTTATGCAGGTAATTATCATGCGGTGGGTAAAGCTTCGAGATCGGATATTCCCGGTAACCTTAGTGCAAACCATAGCTATGATATTAAAATGAAACCCCTAACTGTAGTTTCGCCAAATACGGTACAAACTGAAATGCCCGATTCACACGATCCAATTTATTTGACCGTAAACCCTTATAATAGTGTCAAGATAAATTTTCTCCAGGGTGTGCCGGGGCCATTTTTTCCATTTGGTACTTTACCGGCTATAATTGTTACCTCTTTTAGTCCGGTGGGGCCATATACTCAAAATGGTGTTAATAAATATGATCCCTCCACCAAAACGTTTACATTGAACTATCAATATTATGGGGGCATAGGAAGCGTATCGGAGACGTTGACCTTAATGAATTAAATTATCATCAGTGTTTTTTAATGTTATCAAAGCTACATATCCTGCTTAGTTTGCTATTTGGTGTCCTTTTTATTAGTCCGCCATTTAATGCATTTGCCCGGAGTTACCGATTAACCGGCAAAATTAAAGGCATCAATGAGGGATGGGTGTTCGTAATGCACCGGCAAACAGGAAAAATAGATTCCGGAAGAATTTCAAAAGGTACTTTCCTTGTTTCAGGCAACGTAACTGATCCTGAGTTTTGCAATTTTGGACTGTTGGCAAATGGTGTTAAAGATTATTATTTCGGTTTCTTTTTAGAACAAGGTAATCTTACCCTGAATGCCCAAAAAGATTCACTCAATGACAGGAGCATTTTCTTTAGTGGCAGCAAGGTAGAAGAAGAGTTTCAGCATTTCCAAAAACAAGTAAACAGGATTGATCAGATGCATTATACAAACGTCCAGGCCGCCGCCAAACTTGAAGAATTGGCCAGAGGACATTCATTAAAACACCCTAATTCTTATGTTAGTGCTTTTGCACTTATTTCATACGAAAATGTTTTGCCTGAATTGTCTGCGCTTTATAACGGTTTAACTTCTAAAATACAACAATCCTATTATGGTGAGTTAATTCATAATAAAATTATGCATCATTAGCATACCATAGGAGCAGACTATTTTTGTCGCAGGATAATTTTTTTCTCAAACTACTTTCTCAAATCAAAGTTACCAAACGGCAAATATCCTTGCTATTCCCCCGGTTGCCCCGCCTACTTTTGGTGCTCCGACAATAAGGGTGGCTCCTGTTACGGGTACTTTTTCTAAGTTTGCCACATTTTCCACCGCCCATTTTCCGTAAGAAAAAAGCATTTTATGGGTAGAATAATTATTATCTATACCTGGATCGAACGATATTACGTCAGCGCCTATACCTGCTATAGCCCTGTTTTTGGCAAGAAATTTCACAGCAGCTATTGAAAAGCCCGGAAAATGTTTATTACCGCTGCTGTCTATACCCATATAAACAGGCGTTTTTACGTATTTACCCCAACCCGAGAGCATCATGACGCAACTGTGGGGCTTTATCCGGCCATTCACTTCTTCAAACTTTTCGATATCGCTAACCGTAAGTTCTGCATCTCTGTTCTTTGCAGCCTTTGTCCTGATGTCGATCACTATCAATGGAACAATAAGATCTTCGGGCTTTATTTGGTCTACCGAAATGCCGTTTGGCTGAAAGTGATTAGGCGCGTCTATATGTGTGCCTAAATGTTCATGAATTATCCATGTATTAGCGTTCACCCCATTTTTTCTCAGGGTGGCCATCGTTTTTAACCGGAAAGGAAAAGTTAGCTTGTGAACAGGTATATACGGAAAATCCTTTGTTAATGTATAAGTAAGATCCTCCAAATGGCCGTAGGATAGTACTTTATTTTGATAGGACTGTTCTTTTTTCTTTTCACAGCCTCCAATAAATGCGGAACAAAAAATTATGAGCGCCAAAGCCGAACCTATATTTCCAGCACCGATCATCGCTATTTTCATAAGATTTAATAAATTACTATAGTAAGCCGGGCACCAGGGATAAGCCCGGCCACCAAATGTAATTCATCACAAACCTAAGGTCAATAACTAACCAAAAAGTAGGCTTCTATTAAATTGGGTGCTTTAAGATCGCCAATAATTAAAAATGAGGTATAAGTTGCTCAATAAGTTTTTTATCAGAACTTACTTATAAAGATGCTGGTCTTTAATATAATCTATATTATTTTCCATTAAGTAGTCAATTCCCCACTTGCTGATAAATTCATACAGTGGGCCGAGCGATTGTCCCCTTTCTGTAAGAAAATATTCTACGCGGTTTGGTTTTATTGAAAGCTGGTTTTTGGCTATTAATTTATCTCTTTCCAGTTCCTTCAATTGCTGCGAAAGCATTTTTTCAGAAATACCAGGGAGATTAGCTTTAAAGTCACTGTAGCCTTTTTTAGTAAAATAGTGCAGATGGAACAAGATCAGCAATTTCCATTTACCGCCTATCAATCCCAATGTCACGTCAACAGGGCATGTATATATTTTTTCGTTTAATGCTATCATAACCAATCACCGTATAATGCTTCCGTTAAATTAAAAGATGTATAGGCGTTCTATATCCCGTTAAATTTCCTGCCAAAATTTGATCTTGTCAGCTGTAGCAGCATAAATGTGCTTCACATGGTCTTGATATGCCACTTTGCCATGCGCAAATAGTCTTCTCAGACAATTCTTCACACAGCGTAACAGCCTACTTTTTAGTTAGTTATTGACATTGCGTTATTCATAGAATACTTTTGAGTTCACCCAAAATAAAAACATAGCGGGTGTAAAGCTTAATTTCTTCACGCAAACCGGATCCGGCGGGATGGATCTGAATGCATAAAACTGTTAAATATGATCATAGAATATATCAGGTACAAAATACCTTCAGAAACAAAAGAAGCCTTTTTCAATAGTTATATCAAGGCCGGTGAGTCGCTAAGGGCATCAGACTACTGTTTGGGTTATGAACTTACTCACGGTAAGGAAGAGCCCGAAAATTTTATACTTCGCATCAAGTGGACTTCATTGGAGGACCATATTAACGGATTCCGCAAGAGCGATGCTTTCAAAACTTTTTACCAGGATGTTGCGCCGTATTTCGGAAACATACAGGAAATGAAACACTACGATCTTACTGAAGTGTATTGGAAGAAATGATCTGATACCTATGTAGTGATAAAAACATAATTATGAACGACAATAAACCTATTCCCCCGCTTTATGAATGGGCCGGCGGAATGCCTGTATTTGTGGAATTATTCGCTAAATTTTATGATAAGGTATTAAGCGACGATATATTAGGACCTGTGTTTAAGAATATGTCACCGCTGCACAGGCTGCACGTCGCTCATTTTGTGGCCGAAGTGCTGGGTGGTCCGAAATTGTACAGCGAGCGTGAGGGCAGCCATTTCGAAATGATCCGCCATCACCTGTCCAAACATCTTACCCAGCAGCACCGCCAGCGCTGGGTGGAGCTGCTACTGCAAACTGCCGACAAGCTGAAACTCCCTGACGATCCCGAGTTTCGCTCGGCATTCCTGGCCTACCTGGAATGGGGAACGCGTATAGCGGTTATTAATTCAAACCTGGACAGCACCAATGAACCCCCTGATCTGCCTATGCCAAAATGGGGGTGGGGAGTACCTGGCGGACCCTTTCAAGGATAGTATGTGGTTAGTTTAATGCTGGTCACCAAAATTAATATGATAAATTAACTAATTGTAGTTATGGAATAAGGCGCGCTGTATTATATCCGCCCGGCCAAGCGTCTTTCGCTTGACCGAAAATAATATTGAGAGTCCCGCTTCGCAAAAAAGCCTTCAGAAAAAATCTAAGGGCTTTCAGGGGACTCATCCGTACAGGCGTGCCGCTTGGACGGCGGATACGAGCGGGATATGCAGGTTCGGCCCATGAATTTTGGTATAGCAGCGCGAATCCGGAAAGCCATTTGAAGATCATTTATTAATTTAAGCGGGATGTTTAAATTATTACTTGTCTAAGCTGCGCGCTTGGACAGGCGGAGGTAGTCGGCAAAGCGTTCCATTTTTCACGCGGAACGGGGTGGAACGCTGTGAAACACGCTGATTATCAGTGTATTTGTGTTTTGATAAAATATAAGTAGTTGATAATCAGGTGTTACGTAATTTGTGCTTTTTGGACTGGTTGTTGTAATTTGTTTATAATCAGTGTGTTTCACTTTTTTGATTGATTGAATTTTGGTGGTTCTGCCTGTTTTTACTGAACAATGTGGCAGCACTTTATAAACGGCATAGCCCGGTAATTAGCCAGGCTATGCGCTAATTTAACAGGTTTTTCTCTGTCAGGAACGTACCCTAACGCTTTTTTCGCCCCGATACTTGCGCCAGAGGAGGATTTTTATCCGTTACGGCTCTGTGTAATTCCGCCGCCGCCATTAAGCGGCGATTAGCCAGTTGCAATTGCTTTGCCTTATCGAGTTTTCCCATATACAGGGGGCCATCAGAATTTGGATAACACGCTTTCCATATTTGAAGGCCAACCTGTAAAGCCACATCACAGAAACTACGAGATTTTTGTATCCAGTCTTCTGGTGACATCCAAATTCTATGTTTAATGGGCGAGTAATGGACGGAAGCATTTCTTAATGCTTCAAATTGGTCAAAGAAAGATATAAATGGTTCTTTTCTCTGCTGATCGTCCGTCACATTGAGGACAAGTTGTTTATCGGCCCGGATAATCGTTTGTAAACCTTCAATTCGATGTTTTAAATTCATGTAGCCACCATTTTTTTTCAGCCCTTTTAAGATCAGTACTTCATTAGTCGAAAGATTTTGCTCGTTCCTATATAGAAAATCGAAC
>JAQBOS010000507.1 GCA_028287925.1 Mucilaginibacter sp.
AGTAGCTATTGTTCTGTATGGCTGCCATTGAGTTGCCATCTCTATCATTTGTTCTTTAGTGGTATCGGCAGGCAGATTCTTAACCCGTTTCATCGCATTTACCGCGGCGAGGTCGCCAACGGGGAAGATATCCGAGTGCTGTAAAACAAACATCAGGTAAACATCGGCTGTCCAGTTACCAATGCCTTTAAGGGCTACTAATTTGGCGCGCACTTCATCATCCGGCATATCTTCCAGTTCGGTTAAATTCAATTGCCCGCTTAGTAAGGCTTCTGCCAGGTATTTAATATAGCCTGTTTTTTGCCGGCTGCAATAGCAGGCTTTCATCTCCTCATCGGTAAGCAGCAATAGCCTCGCGGGGGTAAGTTCCTGCAACCTTTCCTTCAATTTATTTAAGGCTGACAGTGCCGATGCCAGCGAAACCTGCTGCTCCAAAATAATGTGCACCAACGTCTCAAACGAATTTGGCCGCGACCAAAATGGCGGATAACCGTAGGCTTTAATAATAGCTGCAAGATTAAGATCAGTGGCAGCGAGCTTATCGCAAATGGTGTGATAGTTAGATTGGGTAAAGCGATTGATCACAAATTGTATTTAAAAATTGAACCTTTTTCAAAAATAGCATTATAAAGTTTGTTTAGTATATTTGTAATATGAGAATGGTTATTGACAATGTTAAAAGCGAGCATTTTAAATGGCTGACAGAAATGGCTAAAACCTTACATTTTAAAGTTGTGGAAGTCGAGCTTTCTGAAGATGAAGAAGATGCTTATTTATTAGCAGCTATGGAAGAAGTTAAGGACGAGCCGGATGCAACCCCTGAAGAAGTTGAAGAGTTTAAAAAATGGCTCAGAACTCCAAATAACTTATAGTGATAGAAAAGTGTATATTTGAAATTAATAAATCATCTCCAACGGGACTGGTGTTTGATTTGAATCATAAATTTAAGATTTAAATCTATTATCCGGTTTTATGAATACAACTTTCAAAACTTCTTTCTTCAGGGATGCAAAAAAGATTTCTGCAGAACTTCGCCCGGAATTAGATAAAGTAATTATCGCCATTGAAAACGCGAAATCATTAAATCAAATCTCCGACCTGAAAAAACTAAAAGGGCATATCACTGCTTATCGGATCAAAGTAGGTGCTTATAGATTATGCTTTCATTTTGAAAATCAAACTATTAATATAACGCGCTTTCTCCCGCGCAAAGACGTTTATCGCTATTTTCCATAAAACATTCCATCCATTCCACCTGTTTATTTAAAAGATGTCGTGCTAAAAATATTAGGATTTAGCATTTTCTTTTCTGAATTTTACCAATATGAATAACCTGCCCCCATTAGCCGAGCGGATGCGCCCCAAAAACCTGGATGATTACGTGGGGCAAAAACATTTGGTGGGCAAAGGCGCCGTATTGCGCAAGGCCATTGAATCAGGGTCGCTTCCTTCCATGATATTCTGGGGGCCACCCGGGGTTGGAAAAACTACGCTGGCTTATATTATTTCACAAACGCTCGACAGACCTTTCTTTTCCCTAAGCGCCATTAACTCCGGGGTTAAGGATGTGCGCGAGGTGATTGAAAAAGCATCCCTGTTAAAAGCGGAAGGGCTGATCCTGCCGGTTTTGTTTATTGATGAAATTCATCGTTTCTCCAAGTCGCAGCAGGACTCATTGCTCGGGGCCGTTGAGCGCGGCATAGTAACCCTTATAGGCGCCACAACCGAAAATCCATCCTTTGAAGTTATCTCGGCTTTGCTCTCGCGATGCCAGGTTTACATCCTGCAGCCGCTGGATGAAGATGATTTGATGAGCCTGCTTCAGAAAGCAATGGTGGACGATGAGGCGATCAATAAAAAGACTATCATCATTAAAGAAAATGAGGCCCTGCTCCGCTTGTCAGGTGGCGATGCCCGCAAGCTGCTCAATATTTTCGAGCTGCTGGCGAATGCGTTCGACAGTAAAAAGATCACTATTACCAACGATGCAGTGCTGGAGCATGTGCAACAAAATATGGCGCTGTATGATAAAACCGGCGAGCAGCACTATGATATTATTTCTGCCTTTATCAAATCCATGCGCGGCAGTGACCCTAACGGCGCGGTTTATTGGCTGGCGCGGATGATAGTTGGCGGTGAAGACCCTTTATTCATTGCCCGGCGAATGCTGATCCTGTCATCCGAAGATATCGGCAATGCCAACCCCAATGCCCTGCTGCTGGCGCAAAGTTGTTTTGAAGCGGTTAATAAAATCGGCATGCCCGAGTCGCAATTGATCTTATCGCAAACAGCTATCTACCTGGCAACATCGGCAAAAAGCAATTCAGCAACTACCGCCATTGGCGCGGCAATAGCCATGGTTAAACAAACCGGCGACCTGCCTGTACCCCTGCACCTGCGCAACGCACCTACAAAATTCATGAAAAACATAGGTTATGGTAAAGATTATAAATATGCCCATAGCTACGAAGGCAACTTCACCGAGCTTGATTTTTTACCCGATGCCATTAAAGGAACAAAATTGTACGATCCGGGTAACAATGCCCGCGAAAACGAATCAAAAGAGAAGTTAAGAAAACTTTGGGGCGACAGGTATAAATATTAAGCCTTGAAAGAGTAAAGAATCAAGAGCCAAGAGTCAAGACAAAAATATTCTGACGGGCATTATACTTGTGTTTTATATTTAATAGCTTAACTTTCGATTCCTGGCTCTTGATTCTTGGCTCTTGGCTCTTTTTTAACTATTATTACCCCTGTAATCATTTTATCAGGCATACATGACACTAACATTCCTCAGACACGAGTTAAAAGCTTTCTGGCGATCAAAAAATACGGGTAAAAGTATCGCCGTACGGATAGTAATGGGATTGCTGATCCTGTACCTGTTTGTTAACGTGCTGATTTTAGGATTTTTTTTAGATAAGCTTCTGGAACGCATGTTCCCTCATGATGACGTGGTTATTTCATTTTGCGGGATCCTCCTTTTTTATTTTTTGTTCGATCTTTTTACACGCCTGCAACTGCAGGAACTACCCACCCTGCGCGTTCAGCCTTATTTGCAGCTACCTGTAAAACGCAATGCGCTGGTGCGTTACCTGGCATTTACCTCCTTACTTTCGGTATTTAACCTTTGGCCGTTCGTACTATTTGTTCCCTTTATTATAAAAATCATAACAACAGATTCGGGCAGTATAGTGGCGCTTGCATTTGTGGTGTCATTGGCAGGCCTCACCGTGTTTAATAATTACTTTGCCTTATACCTTAAAAGAAAAGCCAATTTAAATGGCTGGATCTTTTTAATAGCGGCTGGTGTGATCATTCTGATAGGTTTATCTGATTTTTTATGGCACCTGTTTTCTATCCGTAAATTCTCTTACCTGTTTTTTGGGAATGTAATTACACACCCGGCACTGGCAATTGCGCCCTTGCTGCTTGGAGCGGTAATGTATTACCTAAACTTTTCATATCTAAAAGATAATCTGTACCTGGAAGAGCTTGGTTCGCGCAAGGTTGCCAAATACAAAAGCAGTACCGAATACCCATTATTAAGTCGCTTTGGCAGCGTGGGTGACCTGGTAGCTAATGAAATTAAATTAGTGTTCCGCAACAAACGCTCGCGATCGGCCTTTATAATGGGGTTGTTTATTATGTTTTATGGCTTGATATTTTACACGAACCCGCAAATGAACGGTGAGAACTACAAGGTATTTGTAAGCATGTTCATGACGGGGATCTTTATCATCAACTACGGACAATTTATGTACAGCTGGCAGGCATCGCATTTTGACGGACTGCTGGTTAGTAAGGTAAAGTTCTCTGATTTTTTAAAAGCCAAGTACTTAATGTTTACCATTATATCCACATTCTTTTTGCTGCTAACTACCCCATACGCTTATTTTGGCTGGAAAACCCTGCTTATAGAAGTAATAATGTATTTATGGAACATCGGTGTAAACACTACCCTGGTATTGTTTTTTGCCAACCGTAATTACAAACGGATAGATCTTTCAAAAGGGGCTGCCTTTAATTGGGAAGGTATGAGCGGGAACCAATGGGTCTTATCTATTCCGCTGCTGGTAGCTCCGTATGTAATTTACGGACCATTTGCAATACTGCATCATAATGATGCGGGCCTGGCAATGTTAGCATTAGTTAGCCTGATATTTATTTTTATGCGCGGCTTCTGGATAAAAAAGCTGGAGGCAGATTTTTATAACAAACGATATACAATAGCTGAAGGGTTCAGAAACAAATAATATGATAGACATTAATAACCTTAAAAAGGTTTATAACGGCGTTACCGTTGTAAATGTGCCAAATGTTGAAATAAAGAAAGGTGAAAGTGTTGGCCTGGTAGGTAACAACGGCGCCGGTAAAACCACCTTATTTCGCATGATCCTTGATCTGATAAGGCCCGAAGCCGGACAGGTTTTATTAAACGGTGAGGTTGTTGCCGGGCACGAAAAGTGGAAAAGCTATACAGCATCCTATCTTGATGAGGGCTTTTTGATAGATTACCTTACACCCGAAGAATACTTTTATTTTATCGGCGGCCTACATCAGCAAACCCAGGCGCATGTGGATGATTATTTAGCCGGCCTTACAGATTTTTTTAATGGCGAGATCCTAAAGAAAGGCAAATACATCCGCGATCTCTCAAAGGGGAACCAGTGTAAAGTGGGCGTAGCATCGTGCCTGCTGCAAAACCCGGAGCTCTTGATGCTGGATGAACCTTTCGCCAATATAGACCCAAGCACGCAGTTCAGGCTGAAAAGCATTTTAAAGGATTTGAATAAAAACAAAGGCGTAACCACATTGATCTCCAGTCATGACCTTAACCATATCACCGATGTATGCGACCGCATTTTACTGATGGAAAAGGGAGTGATCATAAAAGACATTGCTACCAGTTCATCAACTTTAAACGAGCTGGAAGAATATTTTGGTGTGGGTCAAACCATCTCCATAGAAACAAAAGTTGACGCAGAAGAAAATCACTAAATAATCTCTGTGAACTTTGCGTATCGCTTTGTGGCCTCTGTGGTAAAAATTAACCACGGAGTTAACAGAGAAGGCACAGAGCGCACAAAGAGAAGAATATATTATTAACATGTATACTATCCGGAAAGCAACATTAAATGATGTTGAAACCATTATAGACCTGGCCGAAAAAACCTGGTGGCCCTCCTACTCGCCCATACTTGAAAAAGAACAGATCAGCTTTATGCTGGGCGAAATTTATTCGGTTGAGAAGATCACTTCACAAATTGAAAATAACACCCAAAGTTATTTGCTGCTGATTGAAGAGGACAAGCCCGTAGCATTTGCAGGATATTCTCCGCGTGATGAAGATCCTGAAATTTATAAGTTGCACAAGCTTTACTGCCTGCCCGAAACGCAGGGAAAAGGATATGGCAAGATCCTGATAAACGAAGTGATCAATAAAACCATAGAAGCCGGTAAACATATACTCGATTTAAACGTAAACCGTTATAACAAAGCCAAAAACTTTTACGAAAAAATGGGCTTTGAAGTGGCTTATGAAGAAGATATAACAATCGGCCCTTACTGGATGAATGACTTTGTGATGCGGAAGCAATTATAATTGTATAAATACTATTGCAGTTTATTCATCAACCAAAAATCAATCGACATTGCGCCGCTGCCTTTAATAATAATTATGAGCAGCATAGCCAGCAGCATTACAAAATACTCTACCCCTTCGCCTTTCTTTTTCCCAAACCAATTCAGCATCCACCCATCAGGCGAGTGAACTACCAGGGCGCCAGTAAATATAATGAAGGCCCCGCCGGCAGCAAAGCGTCCCAATAACCCTATTATTAGTGCTACACTACCAAAGGATTGGCTGACGATAATCAGCCATGCAATAAATTGAGGAACTTTTTTTGTCTTCAAATCCAATAGGGTAGCCTTAATTCCAACGCCCCTAAATCCAAGCTTTTGCAGGCCATATGGCAATATAATTATCCCGCAAATTATCCGTAGAAAGGTGTACACATAATCAGCATCCGTTTGTAGCAGTTTTTGAATAAGATTGCTCATTACTTTGGTTTTTGTTGTTACAGTTGCGTTAATAGTCTTTTCTTGTAAAGATAAATGTTGTTTTTAGACAGATTTAAGTCATGTCGCAATTAGTAGTAAAAAAAGACAACCCACAAATTAATGAGGTTGTTTTTCAGGGGCAAACTCATTAAAATAAATCATTTTTCTTATGGCACGCTAAGCAAATTTGTAGGAGGATGGAGCCTTGCTAACTTAGCAAAAGGTTTCTATAAACAGGCTGCTCCTCCGGAGCTGTTAAATAATTTAATGTTGGTTTTTCACTCCGGAGGAGTATCCTGTTTATAGAAAATCGCAATATTCCTGTTTTGGCTCGATCGGAGCCTCCTTTAACGCGTTTGCTCCGGATTGTCTTTATAAATGCCTGGTATTTAAACGTTATTCACCTTCCGGTTTCTGCCAAAAATAATCAGGGTTGTTAGTTGCATATTCCGCCTTATTGGCCCCGAATTTATTTGTGCTGTTTATTGTAGTAAACTTATCGGGATATAAATTTACATATTGAACGGCCTGTTTGCCTTTCTGCATGGTTTCCAGGTCCCACTCGCTTTTTGCGGCACATCTTATCCAATAAAGATTTTTTGACATGTAATTAAGGTAAACCTCCTGTGTTTCTTTCTTCTTATGGTTCCAGTTGGCATCTTCATTCAAAACCAGCGGACTATCATTGATCAAACGCTCTCTAACTTCTTCAATGCTTAAATAGTTCCCTTTGTCGTCTTTCATATATGCGCCGAAGGTAGGATCCATCCAAATCCATTTATTCAACGTTTTTGACCATACAACAGTAATTACATGGCAGTCAAAATCTGCAGTATCTTTTGGCATACAGGTTACCAGCCTTGCTTTAAAGCCTTCGGCCTGGTAAGCATCTTTTAAAATGGTGGCCATCATACGGCAGTTCACGCCACGGTCATCCTTTTTACAAATGGCAATCAGGTCGATCGCATTTTTTGATGGCGGGTTATTCGCTCCCCCATCATGTCTTACAACATCATGTACCCAGAAAAGCAGGTTTTTAATCTTGCTGATCTCATCACCATTACCACTTACTGAATCAAGGTTGAATTTGGTTTTAAAGTTAACCAGTTCAGGAGCGCTTGCAACTTGATAAATGAATACCGGAAGATCAGCTTTTTCCTTATTATAAGGACCTGCTTTTTTAAGTACATAATTATAATCTCCTTTTTCTCTTATTTGGTTTAACACCACTTTAAATTCCTTGTCATCACGCAAGCTGTTCATATCGCTGTCAATTTTAACCTGGTTGTAATCAACAAATCCGGACACATATGCTTTTTTTAGGCAGTCGATAGCTTTTTCTTTTTGCCCGTTCATTGCGATATAACAAGCCATATTATAATACATGCCCGGCAAATAGCCCGGGTTATTTTTTTTAAAAGCCGGCGACAACTTATTATACCGGTCAAACCACTCGTTTCCCAGCGCAATAGATTTAGAATAATCTTTTAAAGCATAAGCGGCATGCATACTGCTATCTGTTTTGATATAATAGGCATTAAAATCTGCTGCTTCTTTACCCTGCTGTGCATTAGCTAAAAGGGTTGCTAAGCAAATACCGCATACTAATAATAGTTTTTCCATTGTTTTTATTTTTTGTAAGATGAAATATTTTGGCAATAGGTTGCTCGTTCGGAATAATTTATTTCTAATTCCGCCGTGTGGATTTTAATTTAATAAGATGTTTGATAAGAAGATTTAACCCCTATATCAAGCGCTTTTTTAGAGCATCCTTTTTATTTCTGGAAACGGGTTCAGGTTCAACAAAAAAGGCATCTGCAAATAAATGCAAATGCCTTTTTACGCGTTATTATACCTTTTGGATTATAAAGTAGCCATATCAATAACAAACCTATACCTCACATCGCCTTTTTCCATGCGCTCGTATGATGGTGTGATATCTTTTATATCGATAATTTCAATATCTGAAACAATATTGTGTTCGGCACAAAAATCCAGCATTTCCTGGGTTTCGGCTAATCCGCCAATACCTGATCCGGCTAAACTTTTACGGCCGGCAAGTAAGCTAAATGCAGCTACTTCAGCAGGCTTAGGCGGAACCCCAACGCAAATGTGTACCCCGTTTGTTCTTAATAATGATAAGTACATATTAAAATCATGCTCGGCTGAAACGGTATCAAGTATAAAATCAAATGTTCCCTTCGCCGCTTTTACCTGTGCCGGATCAGTAGTAACTACAAAGTGGTGTGCCCCTAATTTTTTAGCATCTTCCTCTTTTTTAGGCGAGGTACTTAACACTGTTACTTCGGCGCCAAACGCAACCCCAAATTTAACAGCCATGTGGCCAAGGCCGCCAAGGCCAAGTACTGCCAGCTTATGGCCCTTGCCAACTTTCCAGTGCCTTAATGGCGAGTAGGTAGTAATACCTGCACAAAGCAATGGCGCAGTTGCAGCCAGGTCCAGTTTATCTGAAATGTGTAGCACAAAATCTTCATTAACTACAATGGTGTTTGAATAACCGCCATAAGTTGGTGTTTTGTGATCCTGCTCTAAACCGTTATAAGTTTGCGAACTGCCATTTAAGCAGTATTGTTCCAAATCCTGCTTGCAGTTTTCACACACCCGGCATGAATCAACCAGGCAGCCGGTTCCGGCCAGGTCGCCAATTTTAAATTGCTTTACATGATCGCCAACCTTAATTACGCGGCCAACAATTTCATGACCGGGAACCATCGGGAAGATCCCGGGGAACCAGTCGTTTTTGATCTGGTGCAGGTCTGAGTGGCAAACACCGCAAAATAAAATATCAAATTGTACATCATGTGGCCCTACCTCGCGGCGCTCAAAGGTCCAGGGTGCCAGGTCGGTATGTTCATCCTGAGCAGCATATGCTTTAGTTTCAATCATAGTAGTATTTTTTTGTTAGTAAGAATTACCAGGAACCAGAGCGATTCCTGATAACAAATATACAATCGCACCTATAAAAATGTGCAGACCTTATAATCTTTTAATGTATTGTTAATGTCAGAATTCGGAGACGATCATAAAAGGTTATTTCTCCCCTTTAATTTTTACTATTACTGAGTGATAAAATAAAAATATAACCAGAGCTTAAGCAAAAAAAGCTCCCGGAAATTAATCCGGAAGCTTATATAAATATCAACATTAAACTATTTTATTAAATGGCAGGAAACATATTTTGTGCCAGCTTACCTAAAACAGGTATAGGCTTTTCTTCTCCGTTTTTT
>JAQBOS010000544.1 GCA_028287925.1 Mucilaginibacter sp.
GCAAGTTAACTATATGATAACACAATTTTTAACAATCAGCAATATTCTCAAGGTAAATTTGCAGTATAAATATTAGCAATAATACTAAAAAATGCGTTCAGCAATTTTAAGCGTAAAGATACTAAAAACAGGAATTTTTGTTTTACTTCTTCTTAGCCCCCTAATTGTCCGCTCCCAGTTAGTTCCCTTACCAAATGCGTTTGCACATAATGATTATTTCCATAAACGCCCATTATTTGATGCGCTTGAAAATGGATATACCAATATTGAGGCCGACATTTTTTTGGAAGAGGATAGTTTAATTGTCGCGCATATTAACCCTTTTTTCAGAAGCGACAAAACCCTGGAAGCGCTTTATTTAAAACCCCTTGCCCAGCACATTGCAAAAAACAACGGACAGGTATATAAAGGATACAATGAGCCGGTTATTTTAATGATAGATATAAAAACCGGGGCCGATAATACCTATATTAAACTTAAAACATTACTTAAAAAGTATAGCTCTATATTGTCAAGCTATGATCACGGTATTGTTTTAAAGGGAGCTGTTACCATTGTGCTATCGGGTCATAAACCTTATAAAATGATAAAGGCCGAAGAAAACCGGCTGGCCTTTATTGATGAAGATCTTATAAAAACAAGCCAGGATACTACCTCAACTAATGTTTATAAATTATCAAGCTGTAAATACTCCAAAATTTTAAGATGGGCGGGCCGTGGCGATCTCCCGGATGATGAGCGAAAACGATTATGTACCTATGTCGCCATGGCTCACAGGTTTGGCAAAAAAGTAAGGCTTTGGGCATCGCCCGAAAACAGTATTGTTTGGGAAGAGCTATTAAAGTGTGGGGTTGATCTGATCACTACCGATAAACTGGTTTCGCTTAAAACCTTTTTGTTATCCCGTAATTTGACTTATGAAAATTCAAATATCATGATCACCAGTAACGCAAAATAAAAAATCAGGTTTTCAAAGTTTTTTGCTCATTTTGCAACATAATCAATGCCTTTTCAGCCCTGACCTTCCGCGTATCTTCCTGTTTGGCAGAGCCTACCCAATCGCAGTAACCTTGTTTGTATGATTTGGATAAGCCATCAAAAAACGCCCTTGCCTTCGCGTCTATAGCTAATACCGCTTCCAGTTCGGCAGGTGTGCCTTCAATATGTTCGCCTTTTTTAAGCATGGTGTTTTTTTAGATTTGAGACGTGAGATATGAGATTTGAGACAGGTCATAAAACATCAAAGTAAATATATGAAAAAATCCACATCTCACATCTCACATCTCACATCTCACATCTCACATCTCACATCTCACATCTCACATCTACAATACGAGTGCCTTCATTTGGGGCTGCGCCCATGGCCCCCAGTTCTTCATCAATTGTTTAAGTGTTGTAACCAGTTCTTTATTGGTAACTACCTTTCCTTTTTTGGGCATCACCATGGTTTTTGGCTCAACAGGCGCATCCGTTACTTTAGTGGCAAACCAGCTAATGTTTTCGTGTGGCAGGGCCACACCAAGGATCATTCCGGGTAATCCCGAAAAAGATTCCGGTCCGCCTGAAACAGGGATCTTCTCCGTATAAAAAGCTACTACATAAACTGAATCCAATACAAGGGCATTTGCCCTGCGGCATTGGTAGCCGGCAATCTCCCGGGTTTCATCAGTAATTTTCCAGGTTATTTTACGCACACTATCCTTTACCATAAAAACCTCTTCGTACACCTTTTTTTGCGTTACACTGGTTTTTGTATCCAGATCGGTATAAATAACATTTGGCTGGCCAGACATCGCAAGGTCGCTAAAAATGGTGTTGGCGCTCTCCGACTCAATTGGTGCGTACATTGTTTTGTTATCGGTAAAAGTTAGCGTGCTTTTAACCTTCGTAAACTGCGATTGTGTGTTTTTGTACGATTCCAGGATCGGTGTAAAAAAGGCTTCGTTGTCGGGGTTTATAAGTTTTTTTATCAGCGCAAACATGTTTGCGCTCTTTTCAAATTCAATAGTGCCATGGGTTGTAAAGTGTTCATTTTGGGCAAATAGCATGTTGCCACTCAGTAGCAACATGCCTATAATTGTGATGATTTTGGTTTTCATAGTTATTATTTTTTTACTGCTGGCCCGCCCATGCTGTTAAAATCCCAGGTTACGGAAAACATAAAATATCTTCTTATTGTGGTGTAGGTATTCTGTTGGATAAAGTTTGCATTCACCGTTCTGTCAAATCCTTTATTTTGATCCAAAAGGTCATTCGCTGCCAAAGTAAACTTCAAATTATCCTCCTTTAAAAATGTTTTACTTAACGAGGCATTTACCAGGGTGCGGTGGAAATCGCTGTCAAAGGTTTGCGTTTTTGCCTTATACAGGTAATCGGCATCAGATGCGAGCTGAAACTTGCCGGGGAGATATACGGTGAATGCCCCACGCGCATTAAATCCCCGCCCATTGCTATTAATGTTTGGTTGCAGCGATGATCCGCTGAGGGTATAACTTGGACCAAAAAAGGCATAGAAATCAAATTTCTTTTGGATGTATTCGTTAGCCTGTATGCCGCCGGTGTAGGTAATTGATTTAGTAAAGTTAAGCGCGGAGTTTGATAAATTGTAAGAGTTATTGCCCGATACATTACCACTTAAACCTATGTTAAGATCGGTATTTCCTATCTTTCTTCCAACATTTGCATCCAGGTAAAAGTTTGAGGGGTCTTTGGTAGCGAGGTTAATATACTGAATGGTACTTTTACCCGCCGAATTGGTTACCTGGTTGCTTACTATAGGGTTTGAGGTAAATGAATAATTACCATACACAAAAAAGGACATCCCGCTTAAAACCTTATAAGAATTGTAATTAATATTAAAGCTGTTTTGAAACGATGGTTTAAGCGCCTGGTTACCCACTACTATAAGCAAGGGATTGTTATTCACAGCCACCGGCTGGATCTGATCAATTGTTGGTTGGGTTGGGCTGCCGCGGTAGCTAACGCTAAAGTACTTTTGCTGCGAAGGCCTGTATTGAAACCTAACCTCCGGGTTCCAGTTCACAAAATTTCTTTTAAACTCATAGTTTGAGGCTTCATCAACCTGGTTAAAATTAACAGCGGTTACCTTGGTGCCAAAGTTCACCGTGATCTTCTTCTTTTTAAAATTATAAAACGCACCCACTTGGTTTGAGAGCTGGTTAAGCTTAAAATTATTACTCAATGAATCAACCAGCACATTATAATTTCCAGGAGATGACGGGTTAAATGATTTTCGGTCTGATGTACCGTTATCAACGCCTATACTGTAATTAAAAATCAATGACGATGCTTTTGAAAGTGGTTCGGTATAGGTAATATTACTGGTTATTATATTACTTTTTGTTTTGTTTGTTTTGTACTGATCAATATGCTGCGTGCTGTCTAATTTCCCCTTGTCATCATAAAAATTAGCATCTGATTTTAAAAAGCCTTTTGAATCCCCCTCGTTATATGACTCGCTTATTAATACAGAAATTGTACGCCCTTTCTTTTTAAACTTTTTAGTGTAAAAAGCGCTTGCGTTAAAGATCTGGTTGTTACTGTTATTGGTTGTATTGCTGGTGTTATCGTTTAATGCCGAGCCATCCCTCCTGGTATTTTTGGTAACATTACTATTATTGGCTTTACTGTTCTTTAAAGTACCATCAGTCATTATTTTCAGGTTGGATGTTGTATCGAGCTTTACCTGGTAAGTAGCATCCAGCTTTTGCCTGAAAATATAATTATCATATTTTTGATCAGCATCTGTATTGATTGTACCTGTTGGTAAATTGTTTTGAGATAAGGTATTGTTTGTACCATTAACTTCTAACGATCCAATCTTATAATTGGCGTTAATTGATTCTTTATCTTTATTAAATTTACTATCGTAATGCACGCCGCTGGTACGTGCAAGCGGGATCCCCTGGCCGTTATACTGACCGCTCCACCCTTCAATAGCATCTTCACCCCCACTGCCGGTAAACATAAGCCCGCCATCGTCAGTAACCTCTAAGTTGCTGCCGCCATATTTCTGGCTGTCCTGCCATCCCAATCCTGTTTTGCCTGTATTGGCCACTATGGCGTAGGCAGAGAATTTCTCTTTAGCCTTAAATTTATTGTATAACGCCTGCCCTGAATAATAGCCATCGGTACCAACGCCGCCATCCAGCTTACCAAAATAGCCATTCTTCTTATCGGCCTTTAGTTGTATGTTGAGTGTTTTTGCTTTTTTACCATCATCAATACCTGTAAATGCTGCCTGGTCGCTGGCTTTATCATAAAGCTGTACTTTATCAACCATATCCGCCCGCAGGTTTTTAGTTACAAGGGTCGGGTCATCGCCAAAAAACTCCTCGCCGTCAACAAGTACTTTGGTAACAGTTTGGCCCTGAGCGGTAATTTTACCGTCCTTATCCACCTGGATCCCCGGAAATTGTTTTAACAGGTCCTCAACCTTGGCATTGGGCTCCACTTTAAATGCTTTGGCATCAAACTCGGTGGTGTCGCCTTTCATTTTAATTGCAGCGCGGCTGCTTTTAACAATAACATCAGCTAACAGCTTTGCTTTAAGTATCATACTTAAGCGCCCAAAATCATGCGTGTTTTTGGCAGAATCTAATGTAAAGCGTTCAACATAGTCAGCATAACCCGGGTAAGTAACCAGTAATATCAGCTTGCCCTTTTTTAAGTCAGGGAGTGTAAAAGCACCGGCGGTATTTGCGCGTGTAAAACTAACCAGGGTTGAATCTTTGGCATTTAAAACGCTTATGGATGTATTTGCCAGCTTTGAGTTTGAAGCAGTATCAGCGACCGAACCCTTAACCGAATATGGGTTTTGCGCAAATGCCGAAAACGTTAACAAAAAGCAGGAAACTAATAGTAAAATTGTGAATTTCATATGTTAGGTTAATTGAAACTAAAGTATTAACTAAATTCTTAGTAATCAAAAACATTAACATTAATTAACAATTCTTATTGTGTAGTTAATGCAATTTAATTGCAATTAACTTAATTACAGGTATTTAATTTATTTAACAAGCAACTTTCTGAATGTCAGGCTATCACCATTAAACACATTAAAATCAGTTACATGATTAATTCCGCTTACTTTTGCCTTGTCACTGTGTTGCCAAAACTTCCAGTTTGTGGTATTTGCTAAGTCTAATTTCGGTTGGTAATAGTGTGCTATCCATAAATCGTATCCATCAAAATAGCCATTTAGGTTATCCTGGTAAAACGTTAATCCTGAGTAGATCATCGGTTTAATTTTGGTTTTCGCTTCTACATATTTCAAAAAAGCTTTTAGCTCTTCACGCATTTTGGCAGGTGCAACCCCATTTAATTCCTCCACATCAACCGCCATGGGCAGGTCGCCTTTTTCTGTTTTTACGTTTTGCAGAAAGAATATTGCCTGCCATTTGCCGCTCGTTTTAGGTCTGAAATAATGATAGGCGCCACAGATGATCCCAGCTTTGGGTCCCTCCCGCCAGTTGCGTTGAAAATACGGATCAACAATAACCACACCTTCTGTAGCCTTTATAAAAGCAAAGCTGATGTGCACCTCATCTTCACTCATGTTTTTTACCTTATGCCAGTCAATCCTGCCCTGGTATGATGATACATCAATACCGTGAATGGTATATTTATCAGGGATCCTGATGTTAAAGCTTTTATAAGTACGATAATGCGGATCGCTGCCAATGTCCCTGATCCAGCGCCAGGTAGATGTAAAGCATTTTATAACATAGCCATAATAAAACGGGGAAAGCAAGATCAATAAAAAACCGGCCAAAGCTACTTTCCACCTTACCGGAAAATTGCCGGGCTTTTTCTTTTTAACTGAAGCTCTTTTTTTTGGAGGAAAGGTTTTACTTACAGGTACTTTTTTTGGGGGGATAGTTTTTTTAACCGGAGTGCTCACGCTTACAAAAGTACAAAAGAGGAAATGAGTTTAAGGATTATAAATTGAATGTTACTGATGCTTTTAACTTAAACTGTTTTATTTTAGTTTTTGCCGGATTAGCTGGCAACTGCGACAAAGACATCAAAATAAACAACCGGCTAATGTGTTATACACCCGACAATGCAAATATTTCAGGCAAATAACCCTTTTCTTTAACTACTTGCGGATGTTTAAAGTTATTTCCTTATCCAGAAATTTCCGGGTTAAACGGTAACATATATAGGTAATTCCCGGGGAAGCTAAAATATCAATAGAATAATGAATATGCTGTACCACTAATAAGCAGGCAACAACCAGGGTTGCCAAAAAACCTATAATTTTGTCATTCCTTTTCTCAAGGCATAAAAACATTAAGGTAAGCGTGGCTATATGTCCCGAAAAGAAAAGATCCTTGGTTATAAGCGCCTGTCCATAAAAAACTCCGGTTAAAGGGTCTGCCAGTGGGATCAATCCAACCGGTGGCGCCAGCGGTACAATGCTGATGGTGATAAAACGGGTTATAGTTATAGGTATAAGCGCCCAGCAATAAATTATATATATAGATGGCTTATACAGTGCCCTGTAGAAGGTAAGCAATACCATTCCCCAAATAATGGAAAAAATCAATACTGATACATTGTGAGGTGTAACGGCAGCTAAAACGGGGTCGTTTATCAGCGTTCCCTCTCTTTTTTCAATATGACCGAAAAAAAGCGGCATTGTAAAAACAACCGACAACATAATTATAGTGCCTATTATAATTAACCGGCGTTTATAGGCTAATCTCCAGGTTTCTCTCCAAATGTTTCTTATTGACATTGTTGCCATACAGGTGCAGCATAAAACTTTAGCGCCCGCAAAAGTAAGAATAGAAAATTTATTAGGAAACCTTTAAATAATATTAAATTAACATGACCTAAATTATATTATTTAAATGCAATTGTGTTGCATTTATTATTATCTTTGCAAAATGAATCATCCGAAGCACTCTTCAAAGCTCGATAATGTAGGCATGACAGCGTCTATATTATGCGCGGTTCATTGTGCAATTGTGCCCTTATTAATTACCAGCCTTCCATTGCTGGGGTTGGGGTTTTTAGCTAATCCCTGGGTGGAATGGAGCATGATAACTTTTGCAGTATTTATAGGATTTTATGCTATCGGGCTTTCTTATGTCCGTTCGCACCACCGGATATTACCCCTGGTTTTACTTTTTGGCGGATTTTTAGTTATCATAATTGGCCATATATATGTTACCAGCTGGCGCGAAGCTATTATTGTGCCTTTTGGTGGCTTGTTGATT
>JAQBOS010000554.1 GCA_028287925.1 Mucilaginibacter sp.
GCATGATGAAAAGCATGGATCTGAGCGTAGCTAAAAATATTTTTATAGTTGCATTGGTATCGCTGAGTACTATCGCGTTAGCACAAAAAAAAGAATCCTCCGGCAACCCCATATTTAAAGGCTGGTATGCCGACCCGGAAGCAAAGATCTTTGATAAAACCTACTGGGTGTACCCTACCTACTCGGCTAAATACAACGAGCAGGTTTTTATGGATGCCTTTTCATCAACCGATTTAGTACACTGGACCAAACACGAACATGTAATTGACAGCAGCTCGGTTAAATGGGTTAAAAAAGCCTTATGGGCACCGGCAGTTACCGAAAAGGATGGCAAATACTACCTGTTTTTCGGCGCGAATGACATTCATGACGATCAAAAGGAAATTGGCGGCATAGGCGTTGCTGTGGCTGATAATCCCGGGGGGCCATTTAAAGATTATTTAGGCAAACCGCTCATCGGTAAAATTTACAACAAGGCCCAACCTATTGATCAGTTTGTTTACAAAGACGACGACGGACAGTATTATATGATCTACGGCGGCTGGGGGCAATGTAACATAGCCAAGCTGAATCAGGACTTTACCGGCTTTATCCCATTTAAAGATGGTGAAACTTTTAAACTAATTACCCCCAAAGATTATGTTGAAGGCCCGGTTATGTTTAAGCGCAAGGGCAAATACTATTTAATGTGGAGCGAAGGCGGCTGGACCGGTCCTGATTACCGGGTGGCCTATGCCATTGGCAATACGCCTGTCGGTCCTTTTAAACGGATTGCCACCATATTAAAGCAGGACGTAAATATTGCAACCGGGGCCGGGCATCACTCGGTTATAAATGTGCCGGGTACTAATGAATGGTACATTGTATATCACCGCCGTCCGCTTGGCGAAACTGATGGCAATCACAGGGTAACCTGCATTGATAAGATGTATTTTGATGCCGATGGTTTTATAAAACCCGTTAAGATCACTAATGAAGGTGTGCAGGCGCGGGTTATAAAGTAAAATTGTTGTAGTTGTGATTAAAAAGTAGTGTCGTGTCTCATATGACTCAACACTACCTCCACCCGTCGCCACCCGTCCTGTATAAATTAACAACAAAATCAAAACATTTATTGTTCAGAAATAATTGATTAAACCCCTTATAATAGTAAAAGCATCGCTTCCTTTTGGGGCGATGCTTTCTATTTTCTAATAAGAATAATAAACATTAATAAGGTAGCTCGCCTAATATTTCCTCTTTCAGTTCTGCTTCATAAACATCTCTATCATGAGTTCCTACTCCCCCGAATAGGTCATCCTTTAATTCATCAAGCGAAGTTGCGATATAATCTTTCGGTATCTCAATTGCATTCTTTGAATGCCCTGTTTTCAAGCCGTTTGACTTTTTCATCTTCAATAATTTTAGTTTCCTTTAGTGCCACCCGCCGCCAAGCGCCCGGTATAAATTAACAACAGCCTGCAGTTGCTGTAGCCTGTCATTAACGCCATCAAGCTGGGCGGCTAACAGGTTTTGCTCGGATGTTAACACATCGGTATAATTTGTTGCCGAGCTGTAGCGTAACAGTTCCTGGGTATAATCAACAGCCTTTACCAGGGCGGCTATCTGCTTGCTTCGCGCACCGGTTTTTTCTATAGCTGTTTGGTAGGAGTAAAGAGCGTTTGAAACTTCCTGTCCTGCCACTAACAGGCTTTGCTGAAAATTGTACAACGCTTCCAGTTGCTGCGCTTGTGCTGTTTTTAACCGTGCTTTATTAATGCCCTGGTTAAATATAGGCTGGGTTAAACCTGCCGCGAGGTTGTAAAATACCGATCCTACAAAAAAGTCCTTCAACTGCAAATTCGACCACCCGCCGCTGGCCGTAATGGTTAACGACGGATAAAAATAAGTATGTGCCAGGTTGGTGTTTTCAAAAGCACTGTGGAAAGCGTACTCCGCCTGTTGCACATCCGGGCGATTTTTTAATAATTGGGATGGGATGCCCGTTTGCAGGCTATCAACCTGTTTCTGCGCGTCAAGCTTCGACCTGTTTAACGCACCCGGCGGGCGGCCAACCAATATATCAATGGCATTTTCCGTTTCGCGGATGCTTCTTTTTAGATCCGGGATGGCAACTTCGGCAGCATAACGGTTGGCTTCGCTTTGCACAACCGCCGCTCCGTTCACTACTGCCCCCTCTTTAAGCGATTTCATGGTTTCAACATCCTTGATCCGGTTTTGCAGGGTTTGGGAGGTTATCTCCAGCTCTTTATCAAGCGCAAGTAATGTATAGTAGTTATTGGCAATATCGGCTATTAGCTGGGTTTGCACCGCCCTTTTAGCAGCATCGGTTTGCAAAAGGGTATTAAATGCCGCCCTTTTAGCGCTGCTTAGCTTACCCCAAACATCAGCCTCCCATGATGTGCTCAGACCAAGCTGGTATGAGGTGGTCAAAGTACTAATGGTAGTACCCGGTGGGTAATTCAAGCTTGCTGCTGAAAGCTTTGACCGTGTTGCACTTGCATTGGCACTCAGGTTGGGCAGTAACGCTGCCTTACTTTGCCCCAGGGCTGCCTGTGCTTCATAAATTTTTTGAACGGCTATCTTTAAGTTCAAATTATTGTATAGCCCTTCGTGGATCAGCGCTTTCAAAACAGTATCGGCAAACATCCTTTCCCATGGCATAGACGCAATGGTTGTGGTATCAGTGGTTTGCTGGTTCCGATAAAGGTCGGTAGTATTAAGGTCGGGCTGCTTGTAAGTTTTAGTTATCTTACAACCCAGCACCGTGCTTAACAAAGCGAACGTTAAAAAAGTATATTTTAAATAGGTTCTGTTCATTGTTTAAATTTCTTAACTGGTCTCCATTCAGGGGACTCCGCTGGAGTCCGTAAACTATTTTGTTCTTTTCTATAAACAGGAGGCTCCGATGGAGCCGCTGACACGATTAATTTATTTGTTTTGCTCCATAGGAGCACCCTGTTTATAGCTAAAGCCGTAACCCATTGCCCGGCTCCATGAGAGCCTCTTTCTGGCGTAGGACACGCTGTTAATTATTTAGCCGGTACAACTGCATCATCGTCCTCATCCTCTTCCAGGTTCCGTAAATGGCGTGGACCACTTATCTTTTCCTGCAAATGCTGGAAGATCATAAACAGCACCGGTATGGCAAATACCCCCAGTAAGGTACCTATAAACATCCCGCCAACTGCTCCAGTACCAATTGAACGGTTACCGATAGCGCCTGCCCCTGTTGAAAACATCAGCGGCATTATCCCGAAGATGAATGCAAAAGAGGTCATTAATATCGGCCTTAAACGTGCCTCTGCACCTTCAATAGCAGCCTGTAAAAGCGGCATTCCGGCACGTCTGCGCTCAAGGGCAAATTCCACAATCAGGATGGCATTTTTTGATAACAGGCCGATGAGCATAATGAGCGAGATCTGTACATAAATATTGCTGTCAATACCCGCTATCCTTGCAAATACATAAGTGCCTGTTAAGCCTATTGGCAACGAAAGCAGTACGGCAAATGGCAAAATGTAGCTTTCATACTGGGCGCTCAATAAAAAGTAAACAAATACCAGGCAAAGCAAAAATATGTAAACGGATTGCGTACCGCTGGAGATCTCTTCGCGGGTTAAGCCAGAAAAATCATACCCATAACCGGCGGGTAGCTTTTCAGTAGCAACTGCCTTTATAGCGGCAATAGCATCACCGGAACTATACCCGGCATTTGGCTGGCCCTGCACGGATATTGATGTAAATAAGTTAAAACGGGAGATAGATTCAGGGCCGAATACTTTGGTAAGCGTAATAAACGCTGTTATGGGCGCCATGGTACCGCTGCTGTTCCGCACAAAAATTTTATTCAGGCCTTCCGGGTTGTTGCGGTATGCATAATCAGCCTGTACCATTACCCGGTATTGCTTACCAAACTGGTTGAAGTTTGAAGCATACAAGCCACCGTAATACCCTTGCAGGGTATTGATAACGGAGGTTACCTCAATCCCCGCTTCTTTACATTTAGCTACATTTACATCGACCTGGTATTGCGGAAAATTGGGGTTAAATGCGGTATTTGCATTTTGAATTTCTTTGCGTTTGTTCAGCGCCTCTAAAAAATCAGTGCTTACTTTATACATTTCGGCAGAGGTGTGGCCTCCCTTATCCTGCAGCTCGAACGAAAAACCGTTTCCAGATCCAAAACCCTGGATAGTAGGCGGTGAAAAAATGAAGATACTGGCCCCGTGAATATCGCCGATCTTTGCATAAAGTTCCTGGATAACCTTTTGTATCCCGTCATTTTTGCGCTGATCCCATTTTTTCAGCTTCACAATATCCATACTATAAGCGCTTCCGCTTCCGGCTGTAAAGCTGAATCCAATAATCTGCAGCGTGTTACTTACCGCTGGAAATGTATGTGCAATACTGTCGATATGTTTGGTTATTGCGCTGGTGCGCTGCATGCCTGACGCCGGGGGAAGGCTCACGCTTACAAAAATAGTACCCTGGTCTTCGCTTGGTACAAAGCTGGATTGCGTTGTTTTTATAAGGATGGTGAGCGATACACCAAATATCACAATTGCAGCTACCACTATCCATTTTTTTGCAGCAAGCCAGGTTACCGACTTTTCATATTTTTTGGTTACCGTGTAAAACGCCTTATCAAACCGGGTATAAAACCAGTTGAAAAATCGTTTCTTTTTATGCTCTTCATTATGCGGCTTTAAAAAGATGGCGCACAATGCCGGACTAAGCGTTAATGCGTTTACTGCCGAAAGCAAGATGGCCACGGCCAGTGTGATGCCAAATTGTTTGTAAAATACGCCGGTTGAACCCGAGATGAACGTTACCGGTAAAAACACTGCCGACATTACCAGCGTAATGGAAATAATAGCTCCCGAGATCTCCTTCATCGCATCAACCGATGCTTTTCGGGCAGATCTGTAGCCCTTATCGAGCTTGGCGTGCACGGCCTCTACCACCACAATGGCGTCATCAACCACAATGCCTATGGCCAAAACCATGGCGAATAGGGTAAGCAGGTTTATAGTAAAGCCAAACAGGTTTAAAAAGAAGAAGGTACCTACAATTGCAACCGGAACCGCAATAGCCGGGATCAGCGTTGACCTAAAATCCTGCAGGAAAACAAACACCACAATAAAAACCAATATAAAGGCTTCGATCAGGGTGCTGATCACTTTCTCGATAGAGGCATTCAGGTATTCATTGGCATCAACCAGGTAGGTAAGCTTAATTCCTTTTGGGAATGATTCAGCGGCAGTTTCAAGGATCTTTTTTGTATTGTTGATCACATCTCGGGCGTTTGAGCCTGATGCTTGGGTGATCCCAACGCCTATTGATGGCAGGCCGTTGGTTTTTAAATCGGCCGAGTAATCCAGTGCTCCAAGCTCAATGCGTGCAACATCTTTTAAATGCAACAGTTGGCCTTTGCCAACTGATTTTATAATAATGTCGCCAAATTGCTGGGCTGTTTTAAGCCTGCCGGTATATTTTATTACATATTGAAACGACTCGTTGCTGTTCTCGCCAAACTTACCAGGGGCCGCTTCAATGTTTTGCTCATTTAAAGCGTTAGTAATATCATCTGGCACAAGCTGGTAGCTGGCCATTACATCCGGCTTTAGCCAGATCCGCATGGAGTAATCTTTTGAGGTAAAGATCTGGGTATTACCAACACCGTTAACCCGCTGTATGGCAGGTACCAGGTTTATCTGGCAATAGTTCTGCAAAAATGTATCGTCATAATCCTTATTCTCGCTGTATAACGAGAAGATCAGCAAGTTGCTGTTTTGGCTTTTTGCAACGGTAACCCCAGCCTGTGTAACAACTTGTGGTAAAAGACTTACTGCCCTTGATACCCGGTTTTGAACGTTTACCGCAGCCAGATCGGGGTTGGTGCCTACCTTAAAGAAAATAGTGATTTGGGCCGAACCGTCATTGCCTGCGCTGGAGGTCATGTAGGTCATGTTCTCCACACCGTTTATTTGCTCCTCAAGCGGTACAATAACGCTTTTAAGCACCACATCGGCATTGGCGCCGCTATAATTAGCAGATACGAATACGGTTGGCGGCGCAATATCCGGGTATTGTGAAATAGGAAGATTTATCAGCCCTATAACCCCCAATATAACCAGCAATACCGAAATAACCGTTGAAAGTACAGGACGCTCGATGAATTTTTTTAACATATTTTTCAAATGTAGAGACGCAATACTTTGCGCCTCATGGATATAATTGTGTTCAGGGGCATCCGGTAACAGCAGAGGGCGTAAGCATTGCGCCCCTACGAATTTGTTGCCGGGTTTATTTCAAATCCTTATAAACAGCATCTGCATTAACCCCGGCAGGTTTTATTTCTGTGCCGTCCTTTAAATTATTTACACTTTCGGCAATAACCTTATCGCCGCTTTTTACACCGCCGGTAATAATATAAAACTGGCCCGGGGTATTTTCCATAGTTGTTATGGCTACATTCTTAACCTTGTTCTGCGCATCTATCAAATAAACAAAGCGCTTATCCTGCAATTCATAAGTAATGCTCTGGGGAACCAAAATAGCCGATTTTACCAAATCAGGAACACGAACCGTAGCGCTGCTGCCGCTCCGCAATAAGCCTTTAGGATTAACAAATGCCGCCCTGAAATTTGCAGAGCCGGTATTGGTGTTGATGAGGCCATTCACGGTCTCTACTTTTCCGGCATGCTCATAAACCGTTCCGTCAGACAGGATCAGCGAAACTTTGGGCATGTTATTTAATTTGGATTTGATGGAGGTGCCTGTACTGTCGCGGCTAAAATCAAGCAGGTGCTTTTCATTCATGGCAAAGTAGGCATAAACGGTTGCCGTATTATAAACGGTTGTTAACGGGTCGGTAGTGGTGCTGGTCACCAGGCTCCCCAGTTTGTAGGGTAATGAGCCTATAACGCCATCAACCGGGCTGGTAATTGTGGTATAGCCCACGTTAATCTTAGCATTAGCCAGTGCAGCTTTAGCCTGTGCCAATGAGGCCTGCTTGGTTTGTAAGGTATTTTGTGCCGATTCAAGCTCGTAATGGCTGATGATATCTTTTTCAACCAATGGCTTTACTTTATTTACCTGCAAGGTGGCCGTATTTACATCGGCCTGCGCGGTTTGGATCCCGGCTTCGGCAGTGCGTACGTCCTGCTCATATTGCGGGGCCTTTATTTTGAATAATAGCTGGCCTTTTTTTACCAGTGTGCCTTCATCAACATAAATACCTTCAACAAACCCGTCAACCTTAGGGCGGATCTCTATGTTTTGAAGCCCCTGGATGCTGGCCGGATAATCGTTATTTAAGGTAGCCGAACGCGGTTGCAAAGTAAGCACCTTATAAACAGCAGGGCCTGCGGGGCCTTGTGTATCATTTTTTCTCTTATCGCCGCAACCAAACAGTAACAGTGAAAGCGGGACAGCCAATAACGCTGTTTTTAGCAATTGGTTAAAAGAACGGGCTGTTAAGGAATTGTATAAATTGTTGTTATTGTTCATTTTGTGACAGAAAAATAGGGTGGCTTTTAAAGCGCGCAAATATAATAGCATTAATTAAGAGTCGGGAACCAGGAGTCAAGAAACAAGACAGATAAATCCCGAATATTAACTTGTATAATTAAATTTATTCTTAAAAGGTTATTTCCATGTTACAGGTTTGTATAAAATTTCAACTTTTCTTCTTATCGTTTGATTTTTGTTTCCTGAATCTAACTTAATAAGCTGTAAACATTGTTTTTATTAGGGGGGAGAGAAAATTATTTCAATCCAATGGGTTTTATTTTAAACAGTTTGCCTTGTTATTTAAATGAACCCGGGTAGGTATGACGCACGAAGACGCGATCTGTTACAAATCTTTTATTCTTTTTGTAGCGCTTATTTTAGTTTTTAACATAAAACTAAAATAAGAAACGCTGCTATTTTAGTTTTTGGTCAAAACCTAAAATAAGGATCTATGTTACTTTTATTTTTAATAATATCTAAATAATAAATTCATTATGGATCAGTTTAATTGGATAGCTGCTCATCAATAAAAAATAAAAGCTCCTGGTTTGATTTATTATAGGCCTCGTTTAACGCACTCTTTGCGCTTTTATATCCCCACATATTAGATTTACTTGCCAAATTTGAAATTTCTTTTGTATTTGTCTTTTGACCAATACTCATTTGAACATAATAAGCAGTTATAGCATTCCATTGGCCTTTGGGGAATATCATTGTCGAGAAATGACCACCAACCATTCCGATCCCCCCTGAAACATCTGTTCCAAATCCTGCATGGTAAGCTGATATGCCTATCTTGATAAAAATAGATTTGTTGTCAGCGATTTTTTTATAATACACAGATTCGGGTTGCAATACTAATGTTGTTGATGGGTATGCTGATTTGAGTTGGGAAAATAATGTTTGGATAACTTGATCAGAGGAGCATTCAATTTTGTTCTTAGGAGGAATTGATCTGCCATCGAAAAATACAACATTTATAGTGTCATTTTTCCTTAAATCTATTCTTGGTTTGATTTGGTAGTTTTCTGGGCACCAGACATAAATTTTTTGAGCCTTAGTAATATATCCAACAAAAAGCAATGCAAGGAGTAAAAAATGTTTCATGTTTAATGTCTAATTTGTAGTTTACTGGTTTCAATTTTTATATTGGGATTGTATTTTTCTATTAGAGATTCTACAATTATTCGATTCCCATCGGATTGTTTTGGACCCAGCAATATTTTCATTTCTTTAAATGCATCCTTTCTTATAGGTATGTCAATATATTTCGAAATAATGTCATTTTCATATTTAAATCTATCATCTGTTGCCTGTTTGAAACCGTGCTTGGGATGTATTATGATTCTATATCGGACTTCTGATTGAAATTTCCATACTTTTTCTTTATGTATTCCAATCTTGGCTGACCATACAACCATCTCGTTTTTACTTATTTTTTCTATTAACCTCGGTTGTAAAAGTTTCAGGTCATCTGTATAAATCACTTTCACCAAATAATGCTCGTCTTGCCTAAAAACAAAACCATTATCGAAGTGAAGTTTATTCACAATTGTACTTCCTTTAAACGGTTTCTCACTAGAAACTTCTTTGGGCAAATCATCTAATGAATAATGATTAAATGGATGTTTTGGAAGAGCAATTCTCACACCTGACATATCTTTGGCATACATATTCCATATTGGTATGCTTTCTTTTTTATCTATTGTCCAGCAGCTTACAAAAACAAACTGTTGATATCTATCAACATCCTGTGTATGGCCTTCATTTAAATCATCAACTGTATCTAAAGATTTAAACCGTATGTTTCCACTTTTTAATATAAGAGCTAAATTTTCAATCGAGGTATAATGATATAAATATTCCATAAGTCATAAATTGGTTATGAAATATAAGAAGAATCCAAGTAAAGGCGTTAAGGGAAAATAATTAATATTAACCTTTACAACTTCTATAACCACTACAACCTCTTCAACCAAACTACACCCACTTGCTCAAAAACAGGCTGAAAGGTTCTTTATACTGATCGCCAACCGTGATATTGACCTTGCCGATCTGCAATGCGTTGCGGGTAATGGAATTGATCTTATCCAGCGAAACAATGAATGAGCGGTGCACCCGCATAAAACGTTTGGATGGCAGCTTTTCTTCCAGTGATTTCAGGCTGGTGAGCGATAAAACAGGTTTTTCGGCACTTTGCAGCCAAACCTTTACATAATCTTTCAATCCTTCAATATAAAGGATGTCATTAAGCGCAAGCCGCACCAGCTGATATTCCACCTTTAAAAACAGGTATTCGTCCTCAATCCGCTCTTCAGCGGCAACAGGCGCCTGAATAGCTGCGGCAGGAACAGCATTTGATTTTTCAACCAGCTGACTATAAGCCAAAGCTTTATGAGCTGCATGCAAAAACTCTTCATAATTAAAGGGCTTAAGCAGGTAATCGAGCGCATCAACACGGTAACCTTCAAGGGCAAATTGGTTGTAGGCAGTAGTAAAAATTATGCGGGGCTTATTGGTTTTGCTGTTATCAAGCACGCGGGCCAGCTCAATTCCGTTCAAATCGGGCATCTGGATATCTAAAAAAAGCACATCCACTTTTTGCGCATGGATGGCCCTTAACGCTTCAACTGCGCTTGAGTAGCGGCCAACCAGGTTTAAAAACGGCGTTTGCTCAATAAAGGAACATACCAGGCCAAGCGCCAAAGGTTCGTCATCAACAGCTATACAATTAATTATCATGCCAGGTTGAGCGTTAAGTGAACCAGGTAAATACTTTCAATAGTGCTTTCATTTATAACTAAAGTGTGCTTGCCGGGGTATAAAAGATCAAGCCGGCGTTTGGTATTATTGAGGCCAATGCCGCTGCCTTCCTCTAAGTTATTACTTTGTTCTTTAATTATAGTATTAACCACACTTAATTCAATCAAAGTATCATTTTGGCTAACCGTTATGCCAATGTGACTCGGCTGTGTAGCGCTAACGCCATGCTTAAAAGCATTTTCAATAAATGGTAAAAATATCATGGGTGCAATGGCCAGGTCTTTTAACGCGGCAGGCGAAGTAAAATCTATTTTAACCACATCCGTTAAACGCAGCTCCATCAGGCTGATATAATCTTTTATAAAAGCAATTTCCTGGCTTAACATGGTGGTGCTGTTTTGTGTATCGTACAATACGTAGCGCATCATGCGCGAGAGTTGGTGGATAGCCTTGCGTGATACATCGGCATTTACATGGGTTAAGGCGTAGATGTTATTAAGCGTATTAAAAAAGAAATGCGGGTTGATCTGCGCTTTAAGAAATGATAGCTCGGAGCTTACCCTGTCCTGCTCCAAATCCTGGTGCAGTTGTTTATCCTTTTGCCATTTTTGGATAGTAGTAATACTGGTGCTGATCCCCAAAACAAGGGCAATGGTTGCTATCATAGCAAAATCCCAATTATAATCTCTCCCTTTATGATGCCTGGGCGGACCGCTTTTATGAAATGCCGCTTCCATTAACTGGTGGAGATTAAGCCACTGATCTACATAAATGTTAAGTATTACAATTACCGCAACAATTACCAAAACGAAAAGAAAGTAAATGCCCGTGTTGTTTTTTAACAGGAATTTTGGAACCAGCACGAATGAGTTCAGGTAAAATGCAGTTATTAATAACCCCCATATAATGATCTGTTTTATCCACAACTGGTACGGCAAGGTAATGCTCAGAAGTAAAGGCTGCGAAAAATAGATCAACCCCAGGATCCCCCATATTAAAATATGGATGATTATAGTTATCAGTGTGCTTTTTGATTTTGGTATCATCATTTCTTAAAAGTTTTATAATCAAACGTTTATAACGCTGATTTATAACAACAATATTACAAAGCAAACCGGCATAAACCCAATCAAAATCTATGAGGAGGCACAGTTCACCGATGGACAGGTAATAATCATCTTTAAAAATAGCATCTGGTGTATTGTTATAAAAACGACGCCTTTATAGGTTGAGAATTGGGTTTAATCTACTTTTAATAAGCCCCTGTCTATTCTGTTTTTTGCTGCTGTTGCTTTGGTATTTATTTGCAGTATCTAAAAAAGAACAAGATATGAAACTAATATACTTTTTTATTGCCGCCCTGCTTTTAACAAGCGTTACCGCTTTTGCACAAACGGGAAGGGACGTACGGGGAACCGTGATAGACACTACTAAAGCTACCCTGCCCGGATCAAGCGTTAAGCTGATAACCAATAAGGACAGCGTTACAACCATAACCGACTCAAAAGGAGCTTTTATTTTTAACGGAATAAAAGCAACCCAGTTTAGCCTGGTGGTGCAGTCAATAGGTTACGAGCCTATCCGCCGCCGGATCAATTTGGATAATACCAACAATACGGTATTTTTAAAGCCCATCACGCTAAAACCGTCAACCATTGTATTAAATGGCGTTACCATAACCGACGTGATCCCGGTTAAAATAAAAGAGGATACGGTTGAATTTAGTACCGCAGCTTATAAGGTTAGGGATGGCGCACCTATTGAGGATGTGATAAAAAAGCTCCCCGGTGCCGATGTGGATAAGGATGGGAACATCACTTTTCAAGGTAAGAGCGTAACCAAAGTTAGGGTGAACGGAAAAGACTTTTTTGGAGGCGATTTAAAAACAGCCACACAAAACCTGCCTGCCGATGCTGTACAAAACGTGCAGATGGTAAATGACTATGGCGACCAGGCCAACCTTACCGGTATAAAAACCGGCGACCCCGAAACTATTTTGAACATCAACATAAAACCAAGCCGCAACCACGGTTATTTCGGGCAGGCCAGCATAGGCGAAGGCCGCGATGCCATTCCACAAATCGACGGTACAAAAGATGGTAACCGATACATAGCGCAGGCTAACTTATTTAATTTTGATGGTAACAGGCAGATAGCCGTATTGGGCAATTTGAATAATACCAATACCAGCCTGTTTAATTTTGGCGGTCCCGGCGGCAGACAGGGTGGCGGCGGTGGCCCTCCGGGAAGCAACACAGGGTCAAGCGGGATAACTACCGCGCGTTCATTAGGCTTCAACTACCGCGACAGCTGGGGTAAAAAGATAACTGTTTATGGAAGCTACAGCTATTCGGGCCCCACTACCAATACCATCAGCTCAACCATCCAGAATAACATTTCGCTGGTAAACCCGAGCACTAATTCGCAAACCAGTACCCGAAATGACGAGCTAAGGAACCATCGCCTTACCTTCAATATGGAGTATAAACCCGATACGGTTAACTATTTAAAAATTAGTCCGTCATATGCTTACGCAGGTGTTAACACGGTTCAAAACGGTACAAACCTTTTGGTTCGGGACTCAAGCGTAGCATCAAACTATAACTTTAAATCGTTAAGCCATTCATCGGCGCCAAATTATGGCATTAACGTATTGTATAATCACAGGTTTAATAAACATGGCCGTAACTTTAGCATAAATATTGGTACAGGCCGTACTTCAAGCAGGCAATATCAAAACCCGGTTTATGATTATATAGCCGGAGCCGCCAACGCCCCGCTTGATCAGTTTATAAATACCAACAGCCATACCGATACCATTGGTACAACATTATCATATATTGAACCTTTGGCAAAAAGGTCATACCTGGAAATCAACTACAATTTCCGCCATTCATATACAGCTGCAGATAAGGAAACCGATACACTTGCAAGCAATGGTACTGATATTAACAACTATGCGCTGTTAAGCAATAATTATAATTTTACTTTTATAACCAATCGTTTTGGTTTAAACTACCGGTTTGTTGAAAAAAAATATAATTATGTATTAGGGATAACTGCACAGCCATCGGTTTTAAAAGGGTACTCGCAAACTACCGGGTTGCCAACTAATTCAACTGCGTTTAATGTTTCGCCAAACGCGCACTTTATTTATAATTTTTCGCGGTCACAATCATTCAGCGCCAATTATACCGGGTACAGCAGCCAGCCCACTTACTCTGAATTACAACCGGTTACTGACTTTTCGAGCGCATTATACCCTATAACGGGTAACCCTGATTTAAAGCCGGAGTATAACAACAAGATAGATTTCAGGTACAACAATTTCAGCTTTGAAACGGGTAACATATTTTTCAGCAATTTCTCCTTCACAAAAACCAGCGATAAAATTGTATCAAACACCATTACTTACCCCAGCGTGTATACGCCAAACAGCAAGCTAGCCGGTACCATTGAAACACAATACAAAAATGCAGATGGTTACTCGCAGGCACAAGCCTTTTTTGTATTCAACAAGCCCTGGGAAAAACGCAAATACAACCTGTTTTTACAGGGTAATATATCATACATAAACAATATATCGTACATAACTAATGTTGATGCCACCACTTATAACTTTACAACTGAAAAAAACTTAGCAAAAACACTGGTGTTTGCACCGGGCGTACGTTTCAGGGTTGATATTACCGATATAATTGATGCCGAGGCCAACACGACTTACACGGTTAATTCATCAAAAAATTCAATTAATCAACCGGGTATAAATGATAATTTCCGCACCTGGCAATTGGGCCTAAACGGTAAAAATTATCTGTGGAAGAATTGGACGGTAAGCTATGATTATACCAAATATTTATACTATGGTTATACCGGCGCCAATAATCCCAATATTTTTAACACCTATATTGAACGCAGGTTTCTGAAAGGCAATATGGCTACCATCCGGGCCGGAGTTTATGACGTATTTAATGAAAATACAGGCTATACCAGCACGCAAAACGGAAGCTTTGTAACACAAACAAATGCCAATAAGCTGGGCCGGTATTACCTGCTAACGTTTACCTACAGGTTTACTAAAATGGCAGGCAAGGCCCCTGGCATGGGTGGTCCCGGCGGACCGGGCAGAGGCTTCGGCGGCCCGCCTCCGGGTGGTGGTGGTCCCGGTGGCCCAGCGGCTGATTGATTGTTTGATAGAGCCATACCTGCTAAAAGTATTTATTCAGTACAACTCAATCCTTTGTAAAAAAGATGTTGCTTAAGGGGGCAAACTATAGTTATTAGTAACATTGTTGCATTTGATGCGTCATACACGTATTACAGTTTGAAAAAGAAATTAATAAATATAGAGGAGCTTATAGATCTTAAATGATCATGAGAAAAGGCACGGACGTGAGATACCCGGCCTGGATTTAGTTGATTGTTATTGATTTTATTAGTAACAAAGCGCCCCGGGATGAGATCCGGGGCGTTCTTTTTTTTCCTGGTTTTAGGATGAAGGATTATAGCATTATGAAACCTGCTCTTTCCCATTTATCCATTCCTTTAAAACCACCTCCACACTATCCCCTTCGCTTTTATCAATTACCTTCCGCATTTCTGCTTTTATAGGTAATTTGTGTGTGCCGTCGCCCAGTGCCATAAACGAGCTCCGGAATGGGTGACCATCAACCGTGCCCTGCACTTTCACTAGTCCCCGTGTTTTAAAAAACGCAACAGATTCAGGCCATTTTACATAGGTCCAGCCGCCTTTATTGGGGCTTTTTAACAGCGTTGCTGTAAATTGTTTGTTTAATGTGCTCATGTCAGTATAGATTAAATTTGATTTCTACCTCCAAATGCTGATAATAATTGTGATCAGTACGATCCGTGCCAACCCGTCTCCGGCGTGAATGGCGGCAAGCTTCCACGGCACCTGGTCATGTATTACAGAACCGGCGAGAATTATGGCGTAAAAGCCAACCCAGATCCACAGGGCAAGATTTAGTGCGCCCAAAATGCTGTTAACCCCTAAAAGTGTAACGAAGTGGGAAAGTACAGAGGCAATAATAAGCACACGCGCTATTTCGCCGATCATCTTCCCGGCTGTCATTTTTTGCTTGTTAAGCGTATTCGGGTCTATGCCGCGCAATGCAAGCCATTGCCTGCCAAATAACAGCGGACTGTACCATAAGCCGCTGACCACAAATACTACAAAGGCAGCCGTTACTATTGCTAAAAAATTTACGCCGTTCATAATGAGATCCTCCTGGTTTTGTAAGTTGATATACAAAGATACTTTCAGAAAAAAAAGAAGACAAGTGTCATTAATGACAATGTAAGGGGGTGATAGCGACAGAGGTGTTTTGCCTAAATCCTTGCCAGGGGATTATGGTGTGGGTACATTTTGTTGAATTTTTGATTGGCATTTATATTGTTAGGGGCAACCTCCAAGTATAAACCATACAGAAAATCAACAATGACCCGAAGGATCTGCCCCTTTGTAGAAAAATTTTCCACAAAGGGGCTAGACCCGATGGGTCATAGCTCCAACGAAAATATTACAGACATCCTCTGGCTTATAAAGAAGTGTACACACCGTAGGCTATGCCGGGGAGATAATAACGGAATTATACTACCGCTTTACGGAAACTTATACACCACTCCTAAAGCCAGCCCCTCCGTCCCTTGTACGCTTGAAGAAGTGTTTTTGTCATACAGGAAGGTTCCGTTAAGGGTAAAGGCAATCAGGCGGCTCACTTTTGAGGTTAGCACCATGTCTACACGGTGGCTGGTATAGGCCAGGGCTTGCTGATAGGGCACAAACAGGGCATAGCGGGCGTTTATGTGCACAGTTTTTGAAAGGTCTTTATCAAGGGTGGCAACTACCTGGAAGGCCAGTTCGTTGTAAACCCTGTGGCCTACAGGCACGCCATAATTAGTAGGTTGGTTGTTATGAATGGTGGTATCTAAAACAAAGGTTTGGCGGGCGGTGCCGGTACCAAGCCTAAGGTCGAAATATTTGACGGGCTTATATTCAAAACCAACAGATTCGGTTAAATATCCCGGCGACATAAAATTGGAGATCAGATAGGGATTCTGTGCCTCGCTGCCATCGGGATTGGTATAATTAAACCCTTTGTCAAACTGCGACTCGAAGGTTAGCGCCCCGAAGAAGAACCAGTGTTTTGACATTTGCGAAGCTATCTTATTATCCCAAAAAATCCGGTCGTTAGTTTTGCGCTTTCCCTGGCCCTTGTTTTTTGAGATCCCATAAATCAGGTTCAGGTCTGATGTAAAATCGAAGGGAGATTTGTTATATTCAACCTTATAATCAAAGTTTCCCCCCAGGGCAATAGCGCTGATACCCCCTGCGCTGTAATTACTGCTAAATGCCGACTGGCTAAAATTCAGGCCGAACAGTATGGCCTTATGCCAGTAGCTTATCCGGTAATCAAGCATAGTTACCGGGATCTGTTCCTGGCGGATCCGGATGGGCACAAAGCGAAATGGCAGTGCATTTTTACCCGGTTCAATGCGGTACTTATTTAACTGGTTGGTGTCAACTTTTAAAGAATCAGTTTTTTGTGCTTTAGCCGAAATGGCAATACCAAATAAAAATAAGAAAAACAGCGGGGTACCGGTTTTAAACATAATAAAAGCGTATTTGGGCTAAAAGCTTAAAGAAAAAGGCATATAGCGCTTTAACTTACAGGCTTTAACAGTTAAGTGGCAAATTTATTATAATATCGGTAATAATGTTATAATGACAGATGATAAAAAATTGAATGTTAAACTTTCAGGAGAACATTCGGAGCACAGAAGAGCCAGGACCAGGAGGTCAGGAATCAAGATAAGAAAAGTACATATCAGTAAGTTTATGCTGCTTTTTTTTGGATCTTGATTCCCAACCGCTTGATTCTGATTTTTCATTCATCCAATTTGTTTCAAAATCCTACCTTTGTATCCTCAAAATTAGATAAGTATAATGTTTGAAAATCTTTCGGATAAACTCGACAGAGCCTTTAAAGTATTAAAAGGACAGGGAACTATAACTGAAATAAACGTTGCCGAAACCATGAAGGAGATCCGCAAGGCCCTTCTGGATGCTGACGTTAACTATAAAACTGCTAAGACCTTTACTGACGAAGTAAGGCAAAAAGCCATCGGTCAAAATGTATTGACCTCAATTTCTCCCGGTCAGTTGCTCACCAAGATCATGAATGATGAGCTTACCGAGCTGATGGGTGGCAGCACGGCAGAACTTAATCTTACAGCTAATCCTACCATTATATTAATTGCCGGGTTAAACGGCGCTGGTAAAACCACCTTCACCGGTAAGCTGGCCCACTACTTAAAAACCAGCAAAAACAAAAAAGTGTTACTGGTTGCCGATGACGTTTACCGTCCGGCGGCTATTGAGCAGCTGCAGGTTTTAGGTCAGCAGATTGATGTACCGGTTTATGCTAACCTGGAGTCGAAAGATCCGATTGCTATTGCCCGTGAAGGGATCGCGTTAGCAAAGCAAAACGGCAGTAATGTGGTGATAATTGATACCGCTGGCCGCTTGTCTATCGACGAAGCCATGATGGTGGAGATTGAAAATGTAAAAGCTGCCGTTAAGCCGCAGGAAATTTTGTTTGTGGTTGATTCCATGACGGGCCAGGATGCTGTAAATACTGCGAAGGTATTTAATGATCGCCTGGATTTTACAGGCGTCGTATTAACCAAACTTGATGGCGATACCCGCGGTGGTGCGGCCCTTTCCATAAAATCAGTGGTTAATAAGCCGATCAAATTTATTGGTACCGGCGAAAAAATGGAAGCGCTTGACGTTTTCCACCCTGATCGTATGGCATCCAGGATCCTGGGCATGGGTGACGTGATCTCATTGGTTGAGCGCGCGCAGCAGCAGTTTGATGAAAAGGAAGCTGCGGAGCTTCAGAAGAAGATCCGCAAAAACAAGTTCGACTTTAACGACTTTTTCGGCCAGATCCAGCAGATCAAGAAAATGGGTAACATGAAGGACCTGATGGGCATGATTCCCGGCGTTGGCAAAATGATGAAGGATGTTGAGGTGGATGATAACGCCTTCAAAGCCATTGAGGCCATTATCCAATCGATGACGCCATATGAGAAAGGCAATCCCGACAGTATTAACCAAAGCCGCCGTAACCGGATAGCCCAAGGCTCAGGCACTAACCTTACCGAGGTAAACCGCCTGATAAAACAATTTGAAGATATGCGAAAGGTGATGAAGCAGATGAGCAATCCCGCTGCCATGGCAAACATGATGCGGAGAATGCCGAAGTAATTTGAAGATGTGCTGATTTGAGGATTTGAAAATGATGCTTTTTATTTTCAAATCTTTAAATTGTGTGGTCTTCAAATCAAATTATATCTAACCCTTTAAAGCTCTTCCCCAGCACCTGGCTATTATTTACATCAAGCCATTTATCAAGCAGGGTGGCATATACATCTCTAAAGTCTACGGTGTACTTCAAATCTCCGTTATCTAATTGAGCCAGATCAGGCGCATCATTATAGATACCTGCCTTTTTTAGCTTGCCGCCAAAAAGCAGGATGTTGTTGGCTGTACCGTGATCGGTGCCATTGCTGGCATTTTGCTCAACCCGGCGGCCAAATTCCGAGAAGGTCATCACCAGGGTATCATCCAGCTTGCCTGATTGTTTCAGGTCATACATAAAGGCCGCCACAGCATCACCATAAATTTTTAATTGCCGCCCCTGCTGGTTTTGCTGGCCCACATGGGTATCAAAGCCGCTTAGTGAAACATAGTAAACACGGGTTTGCAGGCCGGAGTTTATAAATTTAGATACTGTTTTAAGCTGGTTACCCAGGCCTGTTAAAGGATATTCACAGGTAACGTTATATGTTTTGGAAGTTTTTTGAATATAATCTGCAGATGAATAAGTTTCTATCATGGTTTTATACAGATAACCCAAATTATCCTCATTCAGGTTGGTATCGCCATGATCATGCACCAGGTCTTTAAAAAATGGCTCGCGGGTGGTTTGATATAATTTGTTCGGGTCCTGCACGGCAATGCCTTTCATCTTTTCGCCCTTCATAGCAAGCGATAAGGTATCGTCAACCTCAACGGCTGCATAAGGGTTCTTACAGCTTTGACAGTTTGAATCAAGGTATCGCCCTATCCATCCGGTTGTTAAAAACTGGTTAGCCTCGCTTCCGGTTTGCCAGATATCCATTGAGCGAAAATGTGACCGATCGGGGTTGGGGTAGCCAACGGAGTTTATTATGCTCATCCATCCCTGGTCGTAAATGTCTTTTAATGCCGACAAATTAGGGTTCAGGCCCTGCATGTCATTCAGCTGAATAATATCAGGTTTATTTATGGCGATGGTTTTGCGTTTTTGATAATAAATATCATTACCATAAGGGATGATGGTATTTAAGCCATCGTTACCGCCCGAAAGCTGAATAATAACCAGGTTTTTATACCCGCTAATGCCCCCCATGGCCATTGCCTCAAGCGGCTTCAAAAAAGATGGGATCAAAAACGCACCTGATGCAAGCGCTGTATTTTTTAAAAAAATTCTTCTGTCCATATAACCTCCTATCCCCTAAAGGGGGCATTTTAAGCCCCGACCCTTAAAGGAGGCGCTTTTTGTTGTTAATTTATTCCTATTTGCTCCATAACTCCCCTTTAGGGGGTCAGGGGGTTTAACATAATTGATATTCAGGTGTTGATACTATTTGTATAATGCTTGTTTTCAGATCCGGTGCGGTGTTAACCTCATCGGTCACCGTTTTATTTAACGAGGGCTCCAGCATAAATTCAGCTACCTGTACCTTTGTTGCATCCTGCGGGATCTCCTGCATAAACTTATCCCAATTAGGTTGTGCCTGTACCTTTTTTATAACATTCAATTGCTGTTTACGCACTGATGCAAGGTACGCTTCATCCTCCGGATTGGCCTTGCCGGTAAAATCAATATAGCCGGCATTTAAAATGGTAGACGGGATCTTCATCCTGTACATTAATGATGAGCTATCTATCCAGTTTCTGCCTCCGGGCCAGCCGGCAACATTTGGAGGGCGAAATAATACCTGTCCAAGGGTCCGCTGAAATTGCAACAGCACATCGGGGTTTTGATAGCTGATATAAAATTGCCGGTTAAGGCCGGTTAACAATTCAACCGGCGATTTTACCAGGTTGCCGATATTTTTATCATCATAAAACCAATCGGAAAGGAATACAAATTCCAGCAGTGGTTTAATCTCATAGTTTGATTTGTAAAACACATCGGCCATTTGGTTGATATGGGCATTGTCAGGAACATCATTCACCAAATAGCGATATAATTTGGTACTGATAAATATTGCCGTTTGTTTGTTGGCAACTATCATATCAATAATATCTTCGCCGCAATAGTTGGCGGTATTACCCATAAAAGTTTTCAGGCCATCATCGTGCACCTTTGGCCTAAAGGTATAAGTTGCTGTTTTGCTATCATAGCCCCAGCCCGTAAATGACCGTGCCGACTCCTTAATATCATGCTCCGTGTAATGCCCGCGACCAAGCGTGAAAAGTTCCATCAGTTCGCGGGCAAAGTTCTCATTCGGGTGCCCTTTTTGGTTTTGCTGGTTATTTAAAAACAGTAACATTGCCGGCGACTGTGAAACCTGCAGCAATAAAGTTTTAAAATTACCCAATGCATTGCCCCGTTCAATATTATTAAGCTGCTGCTCATAATAGGCGTTGCCTATATTACAGGCAAAATGATTATGCCAAAAAAGCGTCATTTTCTCCCGCAACTGCGCATCTGTTTCACCCAATTGCTTTATCCAGGCATTGTTCAGCGCTTTTTCCTGCTTATTACGCTCCTCCTGCACCATCTTTTTTTCTTCGTCAGTTTGTATTGCGGGATGAGGCCGGATGTCAATATTTTCGGTGATCACATTTATAGCTTCCTGTTTTTCAGAAGCCTTGAAAAGTTTCCGCACCGATTTCTTTATCGACCAGTTCTGATGATCATGCAGATCTTCAAAACGAATTCCGAAACCCGCTCTTGCATACAAATGCTTTATATGTCTTGAATTATTCATTTTGCCCCCTAACCCCCTAAAGGGAGAACTTTTTATCTTTAATATTTAACTTTTATACTCAATGTTTATTATTAAGGCCATCCCTGTTCCCTCTTCAGGGGGTTAGGGGGCTAAGTTAACTGATACTCGGGTGTTGAAACCAGTTCAATCACCATTGCTTTTATATCTGTTGCTTTGTTTATATTACTTATAAGTGTATTGCTTAGTTTTGGTTCAAGCATAAATTGTGCTATTTCAATTTTTGATGTGTTTTTGGGAATGTTTTTTAAATATCGGGCCCAATCCGGCTGTGTTTGCACCTTTGCATTTACAAATTGCTGCTGATTGCGGGTAGTGGCAATATAGGCCTCCTCTTCCGGGTCGGCTTTGCCATTAAAGTCAATCAATCCTCCGTTTAACAGGGTCGACGGGATCTTTAGCCTGAACATTAATGATGAGCTGTCAATCCAGTTACGCCCGCCGGGCCAGCCGGCTACATTAGGCGGATAAAATAATACCTGCCCAAGCACCTTTTGAATTTGAAGCTGCACTTCGGGGCGTTGATAAGTAATATAAAATTGCCTGTTCAAGCCAACCAAAAATTCAACCGGCGCTTTTACCAGGTTACCCGTATTTTGCTCATCATAAAACCAGAATGCTGTAAAAACATAGTCAAGCAGGGGTTTTATCTCGTAATTACTGTGGTAAAACACATCGGCCATTGCAGTTACGTGCGCAGGGTTGGGCATTTCGTTAACCAAATACTTATAAAGCTTGGTGCTAATAAATCTTGCCGTTTGCTTTTGCTTCAAAAGGCGGTTAATAATATCGTCGCCGGCCAAATTGCCGGTTTTGCCCATGAAGGTTTTTTGCCCGGCATCATGTAAAAAAGGGCGCATAACAAATTCACCAGTTTTACTAAAGCCCCAGCCGCTGAATGCCCGTGCCGATTCTTTAACATCCTGTTCGGTATAATTTCCGCGGCCTATGGTGAAAAGCTCCATCAGCTCGCGCGCAAAGTTTTCATTGGGATGTCCTTTATGGTTTTGCTGATTATTTAAAAACTGCAGCATAGCCGGAGATTTGGATACTTCCAGCAAAAGATCACGAAAGTTACCCAAAGCATGGTTACGCTGAATATTGTTCAATTGTTGTGCAAAAGATGAATCTTTAGTGCGGCAGGCGAAGTGGTTATGCCAAAACAGGGTCATCTTCTCACGCAGCACAGCATCTGTAGTACTCATCCTGTTCATCCAGGCCTCATTCAGCTCTTTTTCCTCCTGTCTTTGCTGTTGTAGAAATTGCTTTTTGGCGCCCTTATCGCCCTTAACAAGCATGGCATAATCAGTATTGCCCTGTATGCTGGTGATGGGCTCGTAATTTTCAGATGAGTTGAAAAGTAGGACTACAGCCTGTTTAACAGATAAATTTTCGGCAGACTCCCTATCCTCAAAACGCAAACCAAAGCCGGCCCGCGCATATAAATGCTTTATCTGCTTTACATTATCCATAATAAGGGTATATATGCTATGACCCACGTTTTTGCAGATGGTTTAACCAATTTATTATTAACTTATTTTAATAGTTAAAATATGATTACATTCGGGTTACAATCCCTGTTAATTGAAAAGACTATTTGCGCTCTTATTGCTGTGTTGTACAGTAATAACTTTGAAAGGGCAAACCCAAACTTATGACATGACCGGCACCGCCGACCTGAAGTTAACCCCGTGCGATTTTGAAAGGAAAATTAATGCCGCTATATTATTTAATAATACGGTGCCTCCAATCATTATAGATCTCAACTATTCATAAAAACCTAATAAGCAACACACCAACCAGATCAATTATATTATCATACCAAATTATATCACAATGAATAAATTTTTACCAGTATTTGTGCTTTGCGCACTTTGCTTTTCTGTTAAAGCGCAAACGCCTGCGGCAACAGCCACAACAACCCAGCCATTCGGCAAAATTGATAATGCCGACCTTGAGCTTAAAGCCTGCGATTTTGAAAAGGATGCTAATGCCGAAGTGCTTTTTGAAAAGGGTAATGTTTATTTTGGTGCCGATCTGCTAACAATTACCGAAGAGATCCATAAACGGGTTAAGATCTTTAATGACAACGGAAAGGGTGAAGCCGATGTACATATAAAGTTCTACAGCGGCGACCGTCTTGAATATATTACCGGGATCCAGGCTGAAACCATTAACCTTGTTAGCGGTAAACCAGAGATCATCAAGCTTGATAAAAAGCTCATCTATACAAAAGTTATTGATAAACGCTGGAGTGAGGTAAGCTTCGCCCTGCCAAATGTAAAACCGGGCTGCGTAATAGAGTATAAGTATAATTTAAATACAAATGCGTTTTATGATTTCCCCGACTGGAATTTCCAGGAAAAAATACCGGTGCGGTACAGTGAGTTCAAAACTTCAATACCCGACGTTTTTTATTTCAGGGCTAATACGCATATTACTACGCCGCTGGCGACACGCACCAACACAACTGACAGCAGGAGTTTGTTGGACGGAAGCCAGACCTACTCGTATAATGTTGAAAACGATGTGCGGGGAATGGCCAATATTCATTCATTGCCTGATGAGCCTTTTATGTCATCATACCATGACAATGTACA